>MWBQ01000175.1 GCA_002069605.1 Candidatus Atribacteria bacterium ADurb.Bin276 | reverse complement strand
AATGGATGAGATTGCCACGTCACTTCGTTCCTCGCAATGACGGATTTAGATTCCTTCTCCCTTGATGGGAGAAGGTCAGGATGAGGGTGAAAAGCCTAAGGTAAGATCCAGACTAGGTGTTTTGTAATATAACCTGGAAGAGGTGCTCGGGTTTCCCCTTCGCTAATCATCTCCCACCAGGGGAGAGGAAAGAAAAAGATAAAAAATGAGATCCTCACGGCTTCGAAATACGAAGCCTCAGGATGACAGCAGCAGAGTCAGATGAGATCCTCACGCCCTTAAGTACTGAGGGGCAGAGGGGGTGAGGGGGCGAGGAAAAAAATAATAAAGATGAATCGGATGAGATTGCCACGTCACTTCGTTCCTCGCAATGACGGATTGGGTTGATGAGATTTTCACGCTCAAAGGAACGAGGAGAATCATCGGCAAAAGACGATGAGGGGGCGAGAGAGAGAAAAAAAGAAGAGAAGAAGGCTCAGGATGATGGATGATTTCATTATTGGTTGATTGAGGTATAATTGATGACAAAGAGAGGTGGGGAAAAGTGAAAAATAGAATATTTTCAAAAAAATCTGTTTTTTATTTTGGAATATCTGTTGGTCTTTTCATATTGGTTTTATTGATTTCTCCTGCCTATTCTTACAGTCCACCCCAGTTTAACGATGCCCATACCGAAGTAGAAAATCCCAATGGTCATGGCACTATTATCCTCAAAGCGATTGATGTCTTAAGAAACGATGGTAATGCGACCATGGCTGATACTTACAACCAGTATTTGTTGCAGCTTTACGAGGGAGCCTATCAAGCTGACCAGGGAGGATCCTTCAGTTATCTGGGTGTGACCCTGGGGAGGAATTATTTTTCTCATTTTTATGAACCTTCCACTGGCAAGGGTTTTTATTTAACTTCTGATTACAGTGCGGCGGAAGGCATATCCTTTGATTGGAAAGTCTCCACCCTTCGGGGTCCACATGCCGCCGCGACCGACATGTGCAACTGGTATTACGCCCAAGCGGTGCAAGCCATGAGAGATAACAGTCCAGAATTGGCAATGAAATATATGGGATATGCTCTTCATGTCCTTTCCGATCTTGCGGTTCCTCACCATGCCACTAATATCGGAGCCCATCAAGATCGTTTGGGAGAAGAACTCACCATCAATGCCGATGCTTCGGAAAAAACCACTCACGGGGTTTATGAAGATGCGGTCGATACTTTTCTTGATGAAGGACTAATTGTTCATGCAACCATGGGGGGGATCTATCATAATGATTGGATTCCCAGTGATTTCTGCACCTATACTGCACAGCAATCAGCACAATATATTCATGATATTAAATATCAAGATACCGGACCTCAGTATTTCCTGCCGGTTGCTAATATTGTTCTGCCGCTGGCGGAAAGGGTATGTGCTGGTTTGATGCGCCGATTTTATGAAAATTGGAAGAACGAATCCTTCATGGTTTCAGTCTTAAAAATTACCAGAGTGAAAGCCATTGGTTCAAGATGTGGGAAGTATCTCGACTGTCCAGATGATGCTGATTTTTATGTGAAAATCAGAATGGGTTATCGGCAATTTCCAACTTCTGGGGTGATTGAAGGTTGCGATGATGCCAATCCGAATATCCTCTCTGAATACAACTGGTTTTATCCGGTATGGTTCTATTCCAGAACGACCAGTATCCCAGTGGAAATTAGCCTCTGGGATGAGGATACCGTAAGTTCTGACGACCATGCCGACATCGACCCCGGCGGAGGGAGCGATCTTGATATTACATACAATATAGCTAATGGGACGGTATCCGGTGACGTGAATGCAACTGCCGTTGGAAATGAGACTCAGGTATTTGCTCGAGGAGAGAATTCCGATAGCCAAGATCGAGCTGAGATAACGATGTCCATCGCTCGCTATCCGATTCTCCCACCTGGTTCCGGTCCAGACTCTATCCCAGTCACCCTAACTACGTCCATTTCTGGTATTGTCAAGGATGAATGTAACCAACCATTAGCAGCCGTGACAATTGGAATACCGAACACGACTTTTACCACTACAACTGGGTCGGATGGGAGTTATCTATTGCAAGGTGTCATATTAAATAAAATATCCGGAACCGATCAGTTCGCTCCAGTAGAAATTCAAGCCGAGAAAACCGGATATAACCCGGGAATCCAGATTGTTTCCTTGACTCTCAATGAGGGAAGCGGTGTTCATTTTATCCTTCCAGTCATTCAACCACCGACTTTTTCTCTTCGAGTCATGGTGACCAACAGCAATGGTGATGCTGTAAATAATGCCCAGGTGTCCATGGTTGGAACCGAATATTCGATCTCCCTGGCCAATCCAGGAGATTATCGACTTATGAATGCCGCTCTGGGTTGTGAGGGAGAACTTTCTTCCAGTGTCGCTGTTGATGCACCAGGATATATCAGCCAGAGTAAACCTGTAACCTTTCAACCAGGAGACTATCAGCAAATCAGCTTTGTGTTGTCATCAGTGGTAACTGATGAGGAAGAAGATCAAGAAGGAAATGAAGAAGAAGGAGAAGAAGAAGAAAGGGAAGAAGAAGAATCTGGATTATCACAGTATTTCCAGGAAGGAGATTTCGTTACGGTTCAACCGTTCTCGTTTAATACTTTAGGAAATGGTCCTATCTATGGGTGGACTTGGCTCACCCAGACGGGTGACCGCGCTTCCTGGACTTTCAAGCTTGAATCAGAACCAGTCAAGGTTAAAGCTGCTGCCTTGAATTTTTCTTTACTAGTGACCAATCAAGTGAATGGAGGAAGTGGTTATACCTCGAATCCCAAAGTGAAAATTTTTGATCTCAATGGCAATATGTTGGGGAGTTCCACTCTCTACCTAGTCAATACCTTCCGGCCTAAATATCCGGAAAACACTGTAGGGATCGGCTATCCGGCTTCAGATGCGATCGAACACTCGCTCATTAAACAAATGGTTTCACAAGGTCAAAGCTTCATGGTGACCATCGAATGGCCGGCTCCCGACAAACACCATATTGCAGTAAAGAAAGGCTCGGTCCTGCTTGCCTACGTTATATCTTCCGAAACTTCCGAACGATCAGACCAAAATAGTCGCGAACAAAGAGAAGAGAAATAACTGAAGTGGAAAATGGAGGGGGTTGTACCGTCCTGCGGGTGTTTTGGTCCCCGCAGGGCGGGTAAAGTCATTCAATTACTTCTCGAAGAGCTTGATGAATTCTCCGTACCCTTCTTTTTCTAAATCCTCTTTGGGTATAAAGCGCAAAGCGGCTGAGTTGATACAATAACGACGTCCGGTTGGCAGAGGTCCGTCATCAAAAACGTGCCCAAGGTGAGAATCGGCATATTTGCTGCGGACTTCAGTTCGCTTCATTAAGTGGCTGCTGTCGGTATTTTCTGCAATATTCTCTGGAATAAGAGGCTGAGTGAAACTCGGCCAACCGGTTCCGGATTCAAACTTATCGAGAGAGCTGAAGAGTGGTTCGCCGGAAACGATATCCACGTAAATGCCTTCTTTTTTGTTGTCCCAGAATTCATTGTTGAACGGCATTTCGGTAGCATTTTCCTGAGTGACCTCATATTGAAGAGGAGTAAGTTTTTTCCGAAGCTCATCGGGAGTTGGCTTTTGGTAATTAGCGAATTTATCTTGATTTTCGGTCACGTTTTCATCATCCTTCCAGTATTTTTCTTGAAATTGATCCCGTCCGGAAAATGAACGGTAGACTTCGTAGCGATTATTGGACTTTTTGTAGTAACCCTGATGATATTCTTCGGCCGGGTAGAAAACTAAAACCGGGAGAATCTCGGTTACAATGGGATCATTGAATTTTCCCGACTTTTTTAAATCTTCTTTTGACTGCTCGGCGATAGTTTTCTGTTCTTGGTTGTGGTAGAAAATGGCAGTTCGGTATTGTGAACCCTGATCAACGAATTGACCAAAGGGATCGGTCGGATTGATACTTTTCCAGAAGGCGTCCAAGATTTCCCGATAGGTTATTTTTTTTGGATCAAAAGTAACCTCAACCGCTTCATAATGGCCGGTGGTTCCCGAACTGACTTGCTCATAAGTGGGATTTTCGGTATGGCCTCCGGTATAGCCAGAGATGGCTTCGATGACTCCCTCCAGTTTTTCCATGGCACTCTCCAAACACCAGAAACAACCACCTGCCAGGGTAGCTTTTTCCAGTTTCGAGGGATTCTGATTTGATTCTTGTGCTAATGTATAACTTCCAAAAATAAAGGGCAAAATGATAAGTAATGCAAACAGGAGCCCTTTCATGTTGATCACCTCATTCATTATCTGCGAAATTTCTTTTAATATTGTGTAATGAATTTTTTGGTTTTTTATTCCTTAAGGGAGAGTATTGACAGAAAGCTCCGAGGGGGAGAGGGAATAAGGGGGTGAGGGGGAGAAAAAAATCAAAAGAATAAGAAGCGTGCGCGAAAGAGAGCCGCTCAGGATGATACCAAAAAATTATTCATTGATAGAAGAAAGGTAATTTTTTTTACGAAATGAGTTTTCTTCTTCTCCATTGATCAAAGATTACCACGGAGACAATGATGATTCCGTTGATGACCCGTTGCCAGAAGGGTTCAACATTAAGAAGATTTAAGCCGTTTGCCAGCACTCCCATCAGAATGGCACCGATAAAAGTTCCAAATATAGTTCCCTGGCCGCCAAACAGATTGGTTCCTCCAATGACAACTGCAGCAATGGTCTGAAGCTCGATACCTTCAGCCATCAAAGCATTCGCGGAGTTCATCCGTCCGGTGAGAACTAATCCACCAATTCCACAATAGAGACCGGATAGGCCATACACCCAAATTTTGGTCCATTCGACGTTAATGCCCGAAGCACGGGCAGCTTCCTTGTTGCCGCCAACCGCATAGATAGAGCGGCCGAAACTGGTTCGCATCAATATAAACCAGGTGATTCCTATCATAATAAGAGCGATGATCATCGGTGCCGGGATTTGGAAGATGTCACCGGCTCCCAACCAAACTAGTGCTGGAGGAAGGTATCCTTTCAAAGCAGTTGCAGTGAAGTGAGAGGGAACCGGCAATCCATCGGTAATCAATAAAGCCACACCCCGGAAAGCACCAAGCATACCTAAGGTACCGATGAAATCGGGGATTTTTCCTTTGGCGATTAAAATTCCATTGGTAAAACCCGCTAGCATGGCAATGACAACACCCAAAAAAGCACCAGAAAGAAAATCCCATCCCCAGTAACTCATGGCGACCGCACCGACGCTTCCTCCCAGAGCTATCAGAGGTCCTACCGAAAGGTCAATACCGGCAGAAATGATCACCATGGTTTGGGCACAGGCGGCTATTAAAACGACGGAAACCTGACGGAAAATATTAAGCACATTACTGATAGTAAGAAAATGTTGAGATGATAAGGCAAAAAAAGCACTTAAGCCAATCAAGCCGATTAAAGAACCACCCTTTAGGAGAACCAGACGTACCAGATTCCCAGGTTGGTAAGATGGTAATAAAACTCTCTCTTTTTGTTCATTCTTGGTCAAATGATTCTTATCCATCATTTTTCCCTCCCATAATGAACTCCACTGGCGGCTGCTAAAATTTCTGATTTATCTAATCCCAGAGGATTATTAAAGGTGGTCACTATTTGTCCGTTTCGAAGCACAACTACCCGATCCCCCATTTCAATGGCTTCCAAAGGATCCGATGTGATATAAATGACGGTTAAACCTTCCCGGACCATCTCTTTGACAAAATTACGGATTTCAAATTTGGCTCCCACATCGATCCCACGAGTTGGTTCGTCCATGATCAGGATTTTGGGTTCTCGTGCCAACCAACGGGCAAGAAGAACTTTTTGTTGGTTACCACCGCTTAAATAGAGAATTTCACGGAAAATATTCGGAGGTTTAATTTGTAGAGCGTGAACGTAATGCTTGGCAACCTCATGTTCTTTTTTGATCTGAAGAACACCGTTTCGAATCATTTTTTTGAGTATCGCCAAAGTGATGTTGGCATAAACGGGTAATTCGTAAATCAGGCCAAAACGGCGGTCTTCAGGGATATAGCCGATTCCAAGGTGGATGGCGATTTTGGGATGATTGATAATAACCGGATTTCCGAATAAACGGATGGTTCCTTCTAAGGTTTCAAAACCAAAAAGTCCTCGAGCTAAGGTGGTTTTCCCCGAACCCATTAAACCAAAAACGACTAGAATTTCACCCTGATAAATATTTAAACTGATTTTTTTCTTATAAAATTTAGTTCCTACCTCTTCGAGAGATAAAGCAATGTTTTTTTCTTTTACGGGTGGAGTATGGCGGAAGTTATCTAAATCTATATATTTACCGGTCATATGGTAGATAATGGTTTTTTCATCGAGATTTAGCTTGGTATCGGTGATTACCTTTTCACCATCTTTTAAAACCGTAATTCGGTCAGAGATTTTCACTGCTTCATCAATTTTATGAGAAATAAAAATTATCGATTTTCCCTCACTTTTAATTTCCAATAAAATTTGAAAAAGCCGGTTGATTTCCTCTCCGCTCAGTGCTGAAGTCGGCTCGTCGAGGAGGAGAATTTTAACGTGGGAATGGCTGATGGCTTTTAAGATTTCAATCAACTGTTGTTCAGCGACCGAAAGAGTGCCGACCAGAGTTCGGGGGTCAACTTTCACTTGAAATCGATTGAGAAGTTGGTTGGTGGTTTCGATCATACTTTCCCAATCGATACTAATACCTTTTTTGGGCCATCGGCCTAAAAAGATATTTTCAGCAACCGAGAGATAGGGAAGGAGGGATAAATCTTGATGGACCAAGGCAATCCCAGCTTGAAGAGCAAGCCGAGGGTTTTCTAAATGGAGGCTTTTATTTTCCAGTAATATTTCACCAGAATCCCGGGGAATAATGCCCACCAGAATTTTCATGAGGGTACTTTTCCCGGCACCATTTTCTCCCAAAATGGCATGAATCTCTCCAGAGTAAATATCTAAATTGATATTTTTCAGTGCTTCTACACCAGGGAATTTTTTGCTGACATTTTTGATAACCAGGGATGGGGTAGGTTCAAGATTCACCATATGGTGTACCCTCCATCAACATTCATGATGGTTCCATGAGCATAACCAATTACTTCGGAGCTGAGGGTGAGAATAGCAGCAGCGATTTCTTCTGGTTTTCCCAACCGTTGGATAGGTCGGCTGTTTTCTAATTTTTCACGAGTAGAGAAGGGATCGCTCGCTTGTGCCAGGGATGCTTCTACCAGCGGGGTGAGAGTTGTTCCCGGACAAATGCAGTTGGTCCGAATGCCGTAAGGGATTAAATCAATAGCACAGCTTTGAGTGATTGAGATAACCGCGGCTTTGGTGAGGTTGTAAACAATCTGATTGGCGATTCCAACCAATCCTGCTTCGGAAGCAACATTGACGATTACTCCCCGTTTTTGCTTAACCATTTGCAGTCCCACCTGCTTGATACACCATAGGACCCCTTTAATATTGACCGAGACGATTTTCTCCCAAATTTCTTCATTGAAGGATAAAGCATCTCCGTGAGCATATAATCCGGCATTGTTGACTAAGATGTCAATTCGATGATGGGATGCAATGATGGAATGAATCATCTTTTGAACTTCTTCTTCCCGAGTTATATTGACTAAGTGGAATTCAGCATACCCTGAGTGATCCTGGATCTTTTTCTCGATTTCTTTCCCTCGATTGCTGTCCAGATCGGCAATCATGACTTTGGCTCCTTCCTGGGCAAACAACTCAGCAGCAGCCGAGCCGATTCCAGCAGCAGCTCCGGTAATAACTACAATTTTTCCCTGAAAGCCTAAATCCATTCTCTTATCCTCCTTTCAATTCTTCCTTTTTTTTCACCCAATTACTGAAACAAAAAGACAATCATAGCTTTTATTGAGTGGTATTATGGATTAGTACTCAAAAGAGCCATGATTGTCTCAAGAATGAAGGGGAGCAGATCTTTATAAGAGACAATTATTTTTGATAGGCTTCTTTGATGGCATTCCAATCGATAGGTTCTAATTCGGGATTGGGATAAAATTTATCGGCATTCCCCTGCCATTCAATTCTGGGTCGAATGTCAAAGAATTGAGGAACCATATCTTTTAAACCAAGCGCCAACATTACAGCATATTTAGTTCCGTACCAACCCCATTCTGGGAATCCATGCCAGGTTTCGGCAATGAGCCGGCCTTCACGTATTCTTTCCACTGATTCAGGCGTTCCGTCATTGGTAAATATTTTCACTTCCGGACGATTCATTCTTTCACTGGTGAGCATTGCTCCTAAACCCATTTCATTTGATGCTGCCCAGATAAAATCGAGTGTTCCCTGGGGATTGGCCGAGAGTATATCTTCGGTGACTTTGATCCCTTTTTCGCGGTTCCAGTCGGCTGGAAGAGTGGTGACAATTTTTATTTTGGGGAATTGGTCGATAACTGAATGGAAGCCTCTTAAACGAGCTACGGAGAAAAATCCCCCGGCAATTCCTTCAACGATCGCACCATTCAAAGTTAGATCTTGTAAGCCGGCTATGACTTCGGGAGTATAGAGATTTTGCCAAAATTCTAAGTCTAAATAGGTTGATTCGGAAATATCGATTTTTTCCCCTTCACCTAAGATACCCGGCCCACCAAAATAATCAATGACTGCATAAGCAGATACTGTTCCGGCAATGGTATTATCAAAACCGATGTAACAATCAACATCAACCCCTTCGATTGGTTCGAGAAGGTTAACCACAACGACTGGTATTCCAGCTTCTATGGCTTTTATGAGAGCTGGTTTAACGACTTCGACTTCGATAGGGGAGATAGCAATGACATCAACCTTTCTTTGAATAAAGTCTTCAATAATGGCTATTTGGCTGGCGAATTCGATGTGTGAAGCTGGAGAACGGGTAATGATTTCTACTGGTATGCCATTTTCGGTTGCTTGTCGAGCCGATGCTTCAAAGAAATCGGTAGCAGTTTTAAAAACACCAGTAATATCGGGTGGAGTCCAACCGATGGTGATTTTCGGAATATCAGCTGCTAAAGCTCCACCGCTCAAAACGAGTATAATAAGCAAACTGATAAAAATTTTTTTAAACATATTGCCCTCCTTAAATGGTAAAAAGATAAAAAGTGACCAAGGTTTCTATTGGCTGATTTTTTTCTGGTTTTTCCCTCCTTTCTTAAAGAATGAATTTTTTAAAAAGAAAAAATGAGTGGTATAAGAATAAAGATAAAACTTCATAAAGGTGCTATTCTGTACTACTTAAGAAATAAAACTTCAAGGAATAGTCATGCTGATTTGTAATTTGACCTCGGAACGCTGGAACGATTTAGCAGAATATCATTGAAATCTTGATCTGATGGATTATATTGTTTTCAGAATACCCCTCCAATTTTCCTCAAAATATTTGGTTCTATGATGCGATTGAAACCATAATAACAGAGAAAACAGGCTTAAGTGGTAAAGTCATTTTTACCACTTAAATTATATCACCGTCGTAGACGTTGTCAATGAAAATGAAATAGCTGTTGAGAGAAGTTATATGTTAAGTGGAAGAGAGGGAGTATTGGCAGAAAACGCTGAGGGGGAGAGGGGGGCGAGAGCTATAACCCCCTCCTCACAAAATGCACTTTTTAGTTATACCCTCGGTCTCCGTAAGGTTGAAGTTTATCTAGCCATTTTTCTTCAAGTTTTTTCAAAGCATCGGCTGGAGCGGTGTAATCGTCTTCTTTCGGTTTTAATTCCTCCAGCACTTCAACTACGAAAGCCTCTTTACCAAACTCAGTCCATTCTTTTTGAAGAGCTTTATTGGGGTAACTCCCCATTTCTAACTGGAAGGTTTTTCCATTTAAAGTTTTAAGATTAAGCGTACTTCCTAAGAATACTTTTTGGTTTTGAGTGTTTTTAATTTGATACACACCGGCAACCGATTTACTTTCTTTAAATTGTCTTTTTATTTCCTTTTTGTGATCCATTAGCATCCCTCTTCTTTATAATCCTTCTTTCAACCAGTACTGACTTCCATCGGGTTTTCTTTCCATAAAACCATATTCGATAAGGTATCTCCGAATGGTTACGAAATCGGTATATCGTTTCTTAATGATTTGATTGACTTCTTTTTCATCATATTTCCGATTTTTTTCAAAATCAGAAGCAAATTCTCTTAAAATAATCAATTTGTATTTCTCTTTGGCCGGAAAGGCTTTCAAGTGACCAATGGTCTCTTTAGAAAAAAAATTCTTTATAATTTTTTCTTTTTCTTCTTCGGTAACATTGTACCGCTGATCAACGATTTTAGCATTTTTATGGAGTGACATAAAAACCGGTGCGAATTGATCTTTTTCTTTTAAGATTTCCATAAGAACTAAAAATAATTTGGATTGGCGTTCTCTTTCTTTAAACTGAAAGCGATGATTACGAATGGTTGAGACGCTTCCAATATTCATTTCCTTTTGTATCTCACTATTGTTTTTTCCTTGGTAAAAAAGATCGAGTAATTTCTTTTGGTGATCGGTCAAACCGGTCAATCTTTTATCTAAATTAATTAAATAATCAAATACTGAATGATGAGCTTTAAGAATATGGATTTCAATAAATTTTTCGGCTTCGTAAAGCGTCCCAGAATCAGAGTAAATAATTCCTTTTTCAATTTCCTTGCCACAAAGGAGACAAGTGAAATATTTATCTTGTTCCAAAAATCCTCGTTTTAAATCGGTTATGGAGGCATTCCAAAATAATTCTGAATCACTCATTGAATAAACACATCCTTAAAATATTTAAAATATTGTAGATATATTATAAATATGTTTATTTTATTGTCAAGATCTGTAAATGAAATAAGCGGTGGTTAAATGAATTGAAAAGTGATCAAAAAAGTTGGAAAGGTACACCCCTGAATTCTCCCTCAATGGGGGAATTTATTTGATGATATTTTCAGAAAAGACCATCATGCCACGTTGTGGCACCAGATGAGTATGAAAACCAAAGATTCGATATACCTTGTCATGTCGATTGTTGGAATTTAACATTATCTAATAAAAAAGCAGGAAGGACTATTCTAAAAAGGGCGTTTTCATTTTGAAACGAGTTTGGTAGAATTGAACCGGAAAAGAAGCCGAAATAAAAATTGTGATCTTTTCGAGGGAATGAATCTATGAAGGTTTATAATCGTTTTTATCTGGTCATGATAATACTGTTGATGATCGTTACTATTTCAGGATGTATTGGAAATATCGGACAGCTATCGGGATTGTTAAGTGGGAAGTCAGGAAGCACCTACTACGTTTCCCCAGAGGGAGATAACAACAATTCGGGAAACAGAGAAAATCCCTGGAAAACCCCCGGGTATGCCTCAAGACAACTTCAACCAGGTGATACTCTGATTATTTTAGGCGGAGAATACCAGATCGACAATCAGGAAGAAAATCAAATTAAACCAGCATCGGGGACTACCTCTTCCTGGATTACCATCAAGGGCGAAGCGGGAAACAAGCCGATCCTCATGGGAAGAGATAAATGTCCGGCTATTATTGACCTTTCAGGTAAGAGTAATCTCCGAATCGAAAATCTTGAATTCACCAACGATGAGGGATCGGTAGTTCAAAATGCCATACGAGTGGTAGGTGGTGTAGTCCAAAATCTGATTTTTAAAGACCTTTTCATCCATCACATTGACGGGAATGGCATTCTCATGTCTGATGCTTATGGAATAGAAATAATTCAGAGCAAGATTGAGTATTGTGGAAAGGAAGCAATGGTCGGTAAAAACTTCCAAGGAGACGGGTGGAACCAGGTAACTATTCGTGATAGTCAATTTGCCTATAGTGGTCATTATCCATCTTCAAAAAAACCCAGTAATGAACACACCTTTGATGGTTTGCGGATTGGTTCGTCGGTTGGTCCTATTGAAATAACCAACTCAATATTTGAACAGAATTTAGGAAACGGGCTTTATACCAGAGCCAAAGTGAATCGAATCATACAATGTATTGTTGACAACAATAATGAAAATGGAATTGTAATGGGTGGTCAAGATGGGATAGTCATGAATACCCTCATTTATGGAGTTGGAGGGAAAAGCTCTAAGAATTCCACTGGTTCAGGGATAATTATTGATGAAATGGCTGGTGAAAATGCAACGTTTAAAATCGTGAATGTAACTATTGATATCCCTACAGAAAACCAGGGATTCCCTTTAAAAGTTGGAGTGTCCCAAAAACCGGAGAATGGAGAGCTTTTGTTTAATAATAATATTGTTGTTTGTGGGGCTCAACCAGTTAATATCGGGGGGAATATTTCTCTTAAGGCCTCCCATAATTTGATTTATCGACCAGATGAGAAAATAGTTTTAAGATTTGGAGAGAAAGAATATTCCATTGAGGAATTAAAGGGCGCTCAATTAATTGAGGGTTTCATCGCCGAGGATCCACTTTTTGCTGCTCCTTCTCGCGGTAAAAACGGCGGATATCATATCCAGGAAAAAAGTCCAGCCCGAGATGCCGGGACTTCTGATAATGCTCCATCTGTCGATTTGGATGGTAAAACACGCCCCCAAGGGAAGGGATATGATTTGGGTGCTTATGAATTTGAAGTGGTTATAAAATAGAAAATTTAGTCATAATTGTTGACAATTTGAATAAAAGATGGTAGTATATTTCTACCACGGGTTCCGAGGAATAGGAAAGCCGTCAGGGTTGAAATCGATAGAAGCTCGAAA
>MWBQ01000174.1 GCA_002069605.1 Candidatus Atribacteria bacterium ADurb.Bin276 | reverse complement strand
CTGAAAATACCAATATTGGTGAAAAAAGAATAAACAAAAAAAGAAAAAGGCACACCCCCCTGAATCCCCCCTCAATGGGGGAAAAAATGAACAATTCCCCTCATTGGAGGGGTGCCGCTTTGCGGCGGGGAGGGTGCCTTTAATCCGTCATCCTGAGCCCTCGTTTTGTGAGGGCGTGAGGATCTCATCTGACACCGCCACCGTCATCCTGAGCGGTGCTTTTCCGCGTGAGGATCTCATCTTTAATATTTCTTTCCATATAAAAATTTAAAGGATGAGATTCTCACGTCGCATAATACGCTCCTCAGAATGACCGATTGGATGGATGAGATTGCCACGTCACTTCGTTCCTCGCAATGACGGAATAAGAATGGACATGAAAAATCATGCCCCAATAATTTAATTTTAATGTAGCGACCTGCTATGGCATGTTGAATCTTGAGTTTTCATCTCATCTGGTGCCACACAAGTGGCATGAGGGTCTATCCTAATAATATTCATAAGCGCCAATATCTATTCCGGTTCCTTGTGGACGAGAGTTCTCATCAAAATCAACCCCGGGTGCTCCTTGGTTTGTTCCGTTATCAATTGCCAAACTATCACCATTAAGGTGGAAATCATTATTTATTGCGTCTATGAAAAGTTGGGAGAGTGAATCGATGACCAACGAGTGTTGGTCTTGACCACTATAAGATGTCCAAGTCCCGGATTGTGTTTGATCCATAGAAAATTCATCTTCATACCCAACAGCAATAACCCGATCAGGATTTGAATTATGAAATATATTATAATCACCCTGATAATTGGTTGCATTTTTATCTTCAAACGCTAATCCAATGTTTTTGCCATCAGCCAGAATAGTATTATACATTTGCAGTGAATCGGAACCATTGTTGATCCAGATATTAAAGGTATCGGCTCCGACCAAGGTACAGTTTTGGAGAGTAACGGTTTTTGGTTTATTATTCCAGTCTAACTCGACATTGGCACTTTGATTTCGATAACTCAAACAATTAACCAGCTTGACTTGGTCTTCCCATATTTTATATCCACTATTCCAGCAATGGTGAGCCTCGCAACCGTTAAGGGTAGTATTATGAGCACTTATATCAAAACCGTCAAACACTTCATAGGCTAAACAGTGATTCAATTCAAAATCATGCTGCGTTCCATGACCCAAGGCAAAACCATCGACATTCTGATCGGGATCTTGCCCGGAATGGGCGATACAGTTGTTAAATGTACCATGATGACAATCATTTCCTCCTGCCGGTGAAGCATCAAATCCATACAGGATAAATTCGTAAGCTTCGACTCCATTTAGTACAAAATGATGGGTACCATCGACCAATCCAATTCCGCAGGTGACTTGAGAAATGAGACATTCAGAAATCTCAATATAACCAGCACTTTCAATCCAAATACCATGGTCATCCCAATTTTTGATTTGAAGCCCGCTGATGTTAATAAAAGATTGGTTAATAGTAAACCCGGTATTAGCATCCTTTACTCCATCTCCATCAATCACTGGTTTTTCTCCAGGATAATTAGTAAAAGTAATTGGCCCCTGAGTTTCATTCCCACTGTGAACGGTTGCAACTGACTCGTGATATAGACCTTGATGGATATAAACAGTTTGACCGGGTTGAAGAGTATCGGCAGCATGTTGTATGGTTTTCCATGGTTTTTCTTCAGTTCCTGGATTACCATCATTTCCCTGTGGTGAAACATAAAAAGATTCAGGAGCAGCTATAGAAATCGTCAAGTAGGAAAAACTAAGATAAAATATCAACGAAAACAATACTATTCCAAAAAAAGTGAATGATATTTTCATAATTCCCCTCCTTGTAATGACGCTAAAATTTCATTTCTTAGCTTAAAAAATCCCTGCTATTCCCTTTTCTGAATCTTAGCCCAGGTATCTTTAAGTGAAACAATCCGATTAAAAAGCGGTTTTTCTGGAGTGTGATCAATATCAGCACAAAAATAACCTTGGCGTAAGAATTGAAAACGATCAAAGGGCTTTGCTTGAGCAATAGAAGGCTCAACCAAGCAATGATCAAGTGTAATGAGAGAATCAGGATTTAAATAATCGGAATAGGTTTTCCCTTCTTCCATCTCCGAAAGGTTTTTGAGCGTAAAGAGGTGATCGTAAAGACGAACAGTTGCTCTAATTGCTACCTCTTCAGCTACCCAATGAAGGGTTCCTTTTACTTTGCGACCAGAAAGATCAGATCCACTGCGAGAATTTGGATCATAGGTGCAATGAACTTCGATAATATTACCAGAAGAATCTTTAACTAATTCTTGACAAGTAATAATATAAGCATGTTTAAGTCGAACCTCTCGACCTGGTGCTAATCGAAAGAACTTTTTGGGAGGATTTTCCATAAAATCTTCTTGCTCGATAAAAATATTACGGGAAAAATGAATAATTCGAGTACCATAGTTAGGGTCTTCAGGATTGTTTTCGGCAACCAGTTCTTCAATTTTCCCTTCTGGATAATTATCGATAACGACCTTAAGAGGTCGCAGAACTGCCATGACCCGAGACGTTGTTTGGTTTAACTCTTCACGAATCACATGATGAAGAAATTCAATATCAACAATGCTTTCTACCCGCGAGACTCCAATTTCATCACAAAAGCGCCGAATCGATGAGGGAGTATAACCTCGCCGCCTCAGTCCGCTGATGGTGGGCATTCGTGGATCATCCCATCCTGAAACGAAACCCTGATTTACCAATTCGAGGAGAAAGCGTTTACTCATAACTGTATAGCTCAGATTGAGGCGAGCAAATTCATATTGATGAGGTCGAGAGGGTATTGAAACATTATCTAAGAACCAGTCATAAAGAGGTCGATGGTTTTCAAATTCGAGAGTACAGATTGAATGAGTGATTCCTTCGATGGCATCTTCATACCCGTGAGCAAAATCATAAAGAGGATAAATACACCAATTATCACCGGCATGATAGTGGGGTTTCTTGAGAATACGATACATAACCGGATCCCTCATATTGAGGTTGGGATGAGCCATATCAATTTTAGCCCGCAAAACACATTCACCCTCCTCAAACTCACCATTTTTCATTTTCTCAAAGAGGGCAAGATTCTCCTCTGCTGACCGGTTTCGATAGGGTGATTCCACCCCGGGTTGGGTGAGAGTGCCCCTAGTTTCCCGAATTTGGTCGGCAGTTTGATGGTCTACATAAGCTTTTCCTTGGGAGATAAGCTCTATTGCCCACTCATAGAACTGCTGAAAATAATCTGATGCATAGCAGAGACGGTGCCATTTGAAACCTAACCACTCCACATCACGAATGATCGCATTTTCATACTCCGGTTCTTCTTTTTCCGGATTGGTATCGTCAAATCGGAGATTACAGGTTCCGTTAAATTTTTCGGCTAAACCAAAATTAAGACAGATTGACTTGGCGTGACCGATATGAAGGTATCCATTTGGTTCCGGTGGGAAACGGGTTGCAACGGATTTCACTTTTCCACTTTTTAAGTCATCGATGATGATTTGTTCTAAAAAATTAGCCCCTTTTTCGGGAAATTCCATGTTCATGCAATCATTCGCCTCCAATAATCAGAAACTTTCGAAAAATTCCTTAAATGTATGAAGTTCAAATATGACGTTATTTTTTATCTTCAAGGCTCATTATATCAAAAGGGATAAAGAATGTGGGACTTTTGCCCTCATCCTCACTATCTCCCGTTTCTCTTTTTCACTCTCCCATGGAGGGAGAGGATTTAGGTGAGAGGGATAACCTATTTTCATCCTCATCTGATGCTACTAGGCAGTATGAGGGTCTATCCTGAAAATACTGGAAACAGCGAAAAGTGATCAAAGAAAAAGAAAAATGCACACCCCCCCTGAATCCCCCCTCAATGGGGGAATGAATTAAACAATTCTCTTCTTTGGAGGGGTTCCGTTTTATGGCGGGGAGGGTGCCTTTAATTCGTCATCCTGAGCCCTCGTTTTTTGAGGGCGTGAGGATCTCATCTTTTAATTATTTCAAAAAAATACTAAAGGAGATTGCCACATCGTTCATCCAAAGAACGGTTGAACTCTTAGTAATGACGGTTTTAGATAGGTATTTTCATGATTCTCTGGTACCATTTTATGGTTTGAGGATTTTTCCTTTTTGCTTAAATTATTTTAGTAACAGGAAAATAATAGCTCCAATCGAGATGGTAACTTCCATTATTTAATTAAAACATTGATTAAACCAACATAGAATCAAACAAGAATGTTAAAATGAATTTTATTAAAAGACAAAAAAAGTCTTCTAAATAAAATCACAGTAAAACGAATAGATTAAATTCAAATGAATCAAAAAAACGGGAAAAATGTTACTTCGTATTTAAAAGGGGTAAAAAATTTTAAGATAGGAGAGGATTAAATTATGCTTTTTAAAATTGAAGTTATTGATCAAAAAGCTCAACCGGTTTTGTACATCCGAACCAGAACTACTATGGGAGATTTACCGAAAATTATTGGAGAATCGTACCATAAAATTTATGAATACCTTAAAGAAATGAATGAAGATCCTGTTGATGCACCTTATACGGCATATTATAGCCTGGACATGAATGATTTAGATGTTGAAATGGGTTTTCCAGTAGGTCGTCACTTATCGGAAAAATATGATATTAAATCAGGTGAATTACCTCGAGGAAGGTATGTGACATGTTTGTATAAGGGTCCATATAGCCAGATGGAACAACCTTACAATGCAATATTCCGGTGGATTGAAGAAAATGGATACGAAAAAACTGGAGTTTATTATGAATATTATTTTAATTCTCCGACCGAGGTCCCCGAAAGCGAACTCATAACTCGCATTGCCATTCCAGTAAAATAAGTATTTCTATAATTCAATGCTCTAACTTGTTGATATTTTTAGGGGTGAATAAATATTTTTTGAAATATAAAAGAGTGAAGTATTTTTAAACTGAACTAGCCCAATTATTTAGCTTTATTCCTTCTATACAGACATAGACCCTCATGTTACATCAGCGGAACTAGATAAGGATGAAAAACAAGATTCGACATACCATGGCAGGTCGCTACATTAATTAAAGAATGGGCACAAAATATA
>MWBQ01000173.1 GCA_002069605.1 Candidatus Atribacteria bacterium ADurb.Bin276 | reverse complement strand
ACCCCCGGCATGAGCAACAGCACGGCGTCCGTGGCGTCCATGTCCACCGGGGTCTGTCCGGCGCTTACGACCCGGCTCGGGGGATTGCCCGCGACAGGGTCGCCATGCGCGGTGTCCCTGAGCCGGTAGCGGAGGAAATGGATGGAGTTGCATGCGTCGGGCATGCTTACATTATTGTTTACCGGATTGACGGGCGCGGGCGAGGGGATGACGATCTCCTCCATCACCACCAGGCTGTCGACCGTCTCGGGCAGCCAGTCGCGCGGCACGCCGGCCGCGGGCTTTTCGGGCACGAACTTGCACCCGCCCAGGATGGCGATGACGACGATGCACCCCGCCGCCAGAACGGAACCTCTTTGCATGCGGCACCTCCTTGAATCAATGAGATTGAATGCCATGAATCACTCTGGCACAGAATAGCGCGCCGACGGTCAATGTCAAGACGGGACCGGCGACGGGCGGGCAGGGGAGGGGGCGCATTAGAATTCGCGCAGCGATTCCTGGATGCCTTTGTGGATCTCGTACCAGTAGGAGAGCCCGGCCTCGCGCTTATCCTTGTCAAAGGCCTCGATCCAGCCTGAGAGCTCCTGATCGCTTTGGTTTTCCACCTCCCGGGCGCGTTTGAGGAAGGTGTGGATGAAGTCCAGCGCGCGCAGCGGCTCCCAGGATACGGAGGCATTGCGGCTGTTGATGCGGCCGGCGGTGGCGGCGATGTTCCGGAGGTACTCGTCCTTCAGGCCCCAGAGCGAGCCGACGATCTCCGGCAGCATCTCCTCGGCCCATCCCCGGTGGAAACGGCAGACGCCCAGGTTGTCCATGATGAGCTCCCGCAAGAAGCGCTGGGCGTCCCTGCGGCCGAGTTCGCGCGGGGGCAGGAACTCCTTGCCGTAGTGCATGTAGTACTTGCCCATGATGGCCATGGGTGAGAGTGTGCCGGGGGTCCAGTACTGGTTGGGCACCATCCAGCCATTGCGGGCATAGGCCGTATAGAGGAAACAGTCGAGCACGGCCGGACCCTTGTCGCGCGCCAGAAGCCGGGCGAGCCTGCGGGCGCCTTCAGAGAGATCGGCCGGACCGATTAGAATCACATCAATTCCGGGGATGGAAAGAATGCTGTCTAAATTTTGAACCGCTTGCTGGTTTTCAATTTGAACGATGAGCAGAGTAGTATCATTTTGATCACGAATAAAGTCAGCTGGAGTAGTTGGGCAATAACCTACTGCAGTTCCTCCCGGATAAAGGCCTCTTTTCCCTTTAGGAGGATATTTCATAATCTCAATGACTTGGTGGATTTCTTCGGCAGAAGTGATTCGAGGAACGACAATTCCTCGAGCGCCTTGGTCAAGATTTCGGCAAATTACTTCATAATCAATGGCTGGAATACGAACCAACGGTGAAATGCCACAATTTCTTGCCATTCGATATATTTGAGAAGCCTCGGAAATTGTAAATGAAGTATGTTCCATATCAACTACAATAAAATCCAACCCAGCGGCTGCATATACTTCGGCAATGGCTGGAGATCGAACTTCGTTTACTTCACTTCCAACAACGATTTTACCTTGTTGTAGATTTTTTCTAAGATTTTTAATGTCCATTTTTTGATCCATCCTTAACCGGTTATTCATTATTTACAGAAATTTTTATAAATTCGTTTTCATATTATACGATATTACCTATTTTTTATTATGATATAGATATAATTTATTTATCCGGTTAATACATATCACCCTCTTCCCAACCTTCTCCCATTTTTTCTTTCCCAAATGATCTTTATCATCCTCATATGAATTTACAAATGATCATTAAATTTTTAATATTTAGAAAAAGAACTTTCAAAACCAGTTATTTTTTCTTGACAAAAGAACTAAAAGGTCAGATAATATAAATAATAATGAAAACCATTTTCAATAAGATGCATAAAAGGAGCTCATAGAAAATGCGAAAATGCTGGTGGCGAGGGAAATTTGAAGGAGCAGGTTTGCGATTGACCTCACCACGTTTGGCAATTATCGATATTCTCAGTAAAACAACTACCCACCCCAGTGCGGAGGATATTTATCTTAGCCTTCGACAAAAATTTAATAATGATAATATTGGGCTCACTACAGTTTACCGGACTTTAGAAATTTTAGTGAATATGGGAATTGTTTATAAATTTGATTTTGGTGACGGTCGTACACGGTACGAACTTTCGGAGGGACCGGATGGTTATCATCATCACCATCATTTGGTTTGTATCAGCTGTGGTCGAATAGTAGATTATACCGACTTTATTGATGAAGAAAAAGAGTTGCTGAATCGAACTGAAAAAGGCCTTTCTAAGAAATACCACTTCCAGATTCACAAGCATCTTATTCAATTTTATGGTTTATGTGAAAACTGTCAGATAAATAAACCATAAATTTTTTTCTCTAATTAATGAAAATGGTTTTCAATAGTAATAAAAGTGAGGTGTATGAAATGCCCGGATTTGATGGCACCGGACCTTTGAGTTTAGGACCGATGACCGGATGGGGAAGAGGTTATTGTGTAACCTCTCTTGGCCCACATCGTAACCAGTTTTGGTTAGGAGGTTCACCTAGGTATTTCGGTGGACGTTTTCTGGGTCGGTTTGGTCGGGGGAGAGGTCGTGGGTGGCGACATTGGTATTACGCTACCGGATTTCCCGGATGGGCAAGAGTCCAGTATGGTTATCCTTTAGTAGGACCAATGGGATATTATTATTCACCGAGAGGCAATTATTATTGATTGAATAAAGGAGGTATTTTGATATGCCAAGAGGAGATGGAACCGGACCAATGGGCATGGGGCCCATGACGGGGAGAGCAGCTGGATATTGTGCTGGTTATGATGTACCAGGATACATGAATCCAACATTTGGAAGATTTGGATTTGGACGTGGTTGGTTTGGCCGTGGGGGCGGTCGTGGGTGGCGACATTGGTATTACGCTACCGGATTTCCCGGATGGGCAAGAGCCCAATATTATAATCCGCCATTTGGACCTGCTTGGGGAAATGTTCCACCGCCAACAAGTCCACAGGAAGAAGCAGAAGTATTAAAAGAACAGGCTGAAATTCTCAAACAACAGCTGGAACAAATCGATAAGCGAATTGAAGAACTTCAGAAAAGCGCCCCAAAAGATAATATGTAGAATAAAAAGGAGAGAGGGGTCTCCCTCTCTCTTCATACCCTAGTATTGGAGGTTTTTTAATGAAAAGAATTGCGATATCAACCGATGGAGACCAGGTATCACCTCATTTTGGTCGTTGCACTTCCTATACTATTATTGATTTAGAAGATGGGAAAGTTTTAGCTCAAGAAGTTATTGAGAATCCCGGTCATGAACCAGGATTTCTGCCTCAATATCTTCATAAAGGTGGAGTTAATGCGATCGTAGCCGGAGGCATGGGCCCTCGGGCACAAAATCTCTTTCAAGAAGTAGGGATTGATGTCTATCTTGGTGCAGAAGGACCAATTGATGCAGTTATTGAACAATTACAGAAAGGGACTCTCATTGCTGGCGAAAGTTCCTGTACTCATGAACATGGTTCAGGAAATGGAGATTGTGATCATCACCACGGTTAAGCTCCCGGGGTTAGGTCTTGATTCTTGAATTTATAAATAGCGGTGACATTGAAGAATTGAGAAGAGAGGCTGATCTTTTCCCATTATAGTTGAAAAGAGAAAGGAGTAGCTCTCTTATCACCGATATGGAAAAGTTAATTGGGCAAGTGTGAGAGTAAATTCCTTTTCACAAATTGATTAAGGAAGGATGGATACACAATGAAAATCGTAATTACTTCTCAAGGAAAGACACTTAAAGATGACCTCGATCCCAGATTTGGCCGATGCCAATATTTTTTAATTGTTGATAATGAAACCAATGAGGTGGAAGCCATTCCCAATCCACAGGTTTCGGCGGGGGGTGGAGCTGGAATTCAAACCGCTCAATTTATGGTGGATCGAGGAGTTAAAGCGGTATTAACAGGAAATATGGGCCCCAATGCATCAAAAGTTCTGAATGAAGCAGGAATTAAAGTCTATATTAATAATAGCGGGACAGGAGAATCGGTACTCAATGATTTTAAAAATGGAAAGTTGACTCCTACAACTCAAGCAAATGTTTCTTCTCATTTTGGTTTGAAATAGTTGAAAAGGAGGATAAAACGATGCGTGGATTAGGAAATCGATCTTCAGGTGGTGGAGGAAGAGGAATGGGACGAGGAGGTGGAGCAGGTGCCGGTCCGGGTGGGAGCTGCGTATGTCCACAATGCGGAACCAAAGTTCCACATCAACCAGGCATCCCCTGTTTTCAGGTTAAGTGTCCTCAATGTGGGACAAATATGGTTCGTGAAGGTATAACACCATCATGAAAATTGCGGTAGCCAGTGGAAAAGGAGGAACTGGGAAAACCCTCATCGCGACGAGTTTGGCAAAAGTTATTTCACGATCAAAATCGGTGATATTTCTTGATGCAGACGTAGAAGCACCAAACGCTCATTTTTTTTTAAAACCCGACTTTTTTGAGAACCAAATCGTCACCTCGTTTACTCCTTTGGTGATAGATGATCGATGCGATGGTTGTGGAAAATGTGTTGAATTTTGTGCTTATAGTGCGTTGGCTTTGGTGAACAAGAAAATACTTTTTTTCCCGGAGCTTTGCCATAGTTGTCAAGGATGTCGGGTTGTTTGTCCTCAAGCAGCTATTGAAAAAGATGAATCCGTAAAAGGTACTATTGATAAGGGGAAAACCTCGGATGGTATTGATTTTCGACGAGGAATTCTGAATATTGGGGAGCCAAGATCTCCTGTGGTTATTAATGTTTTAAAAAAGAATCTTCCCCAAGAACCGAATCAAGTTATTATTATCGATTGTCCACCTGGAACCGGGTGTGCACTCATAGCAGCTGTTGAAGGTACTGACTATTGTTTGTTGGTTACTGAGCCTACACCTTTTGGCTTCTCGGATCTTAAAATGGCAGTTGCCGCTATCGAAGAGCTTCATATTCCATTTGGAGTCATAATTAATAAACAGGGTTTAGACGGAAATAAAACCGAGGTTTATTGTCGAGAACAGGGTATAGATATTTTAGGGAGGATACCATTTGAAAGATCGATAGGTGAAAGATATGCCCAAGGTATGACCCTCGTAGATGGTGAAAATAATTATGTACATGATCTTCTTGCTATTTTTAAAAAGATCGGAACTCAGAGTTAGGCTTCGTTTCTATCTTGACCAAGTTTCCCCCCTCACCTTAATCCTCTCCCACCAGGGGAGAGGAAAAAAGAAAAAAATGGGAGAAGGTCAGGATGAGGGTGCAAGTCCAAGATTCGACACACCACGGCATGTCACTACATTAATCGGGCACGATAAAGGCTGAGGGGGCGAGGGGGAGAATGGGAGAGGGAGCGAATGAAAAAAGAATTAAGGGATAAAAGAAAAAATTTCAAGATGAGATCCTCACGCGGGAAAGCACCAATCCGGATGGCACCTTTTTAAAATTCTTTGGTAGGGACTTGATTTATCAAGCTCGTGGGGTTTTCGAAATAAAAATAAACTATTGTGCTTAGAGAGGTTTTAACTATGAAACAAATTGCAATACTAAGCGGGAAGGGTGGAACCGGTAAAACATCAGTAACCGCCTCATTGGCATCATTAGCAAAAAAAAGAGCGGTTCTTGTCGATGCTGATGTTGATGCTCCCAACTTAGCATTAGTTGCTGATCCCGAACAGTTTTTTCATCAGTCTTTTGTTACCAGCAAAAAAGCTCTGGTCCATCCCGATCGGTGCCAGCAGTGTTTAGCTTGTTTAGGCCCCTGTCAGTTTGATGCTATATCTCTTTCGTTTGATTATCCATATGTTAATCCAATAAAGTGTGAGGGTTGTGGCCTTTGTGCTTACCTTTGTCTAATTGAAGCCATTACCATGGAACCTCATACCAGTGGCTTCCTGTCGGCATCGAAAACCCGGTGGAAAAATAATCTCTATCACGGGAGATTACTACCAGGTGGTGAAAACTCCGGAAAGATGGTTACAGCAATCCGTGAAAAAGCGGAAAAATATGCCAAGGAAAATGGGGTTGAATTCATATTTATCGATGGTGCGCCCGGCATTGGTTGTCCAGTGATAGCCAGTATCACCGGTTGTGATCTAGCTCTTTTAGTGACCGAACCCACTTTAAGTGGAATTCATGATTTGGAAAGAATATGGGCTTTAGTCAAACATTTCCAGATAGCAGCATGGGTAGTGGTGAATAAATCTGATTTAAGTTTAGAAAATACCAATAAAATTAAGAAATTTTGCCAGGATAATAACCTTCCTTTAGTAGCTGAAATCCCCTTTAGTGATGATGTTGTAAAGTCAATGACCATTGGTTTGTCTACTTATGAATATAATCCAAAGAACATTTTTTCTCAGCAGATAATGAACATATGGAATCAGTT
>MWBQ01000172.1 GCA_002069605.1 Candidatus Atribacteria bacterium ADurb.Bin276 | reverse complement strand
TACTCGTTCCTTAGAAGAAAGGAATCGCTATTTAAGAGAGATGCGAGAAAGTCGGGAGCGACTAACTGCCACCCTTCATTCAATTGGTGATGGAGTAATCAGTACCGATAAAAATGGATTTATCACCAATCTAAATCCAATGGCCGAGAAAATTACTGGTTGGAAAGCAAGTGAAGTTAAAGGAAAAATGATAAATGAAGTATTCTCCCTTAGAGATGAAAAGAGCAATATTTCCTTTAATTATCAAATTACCGGGGTTTTAAACGGTAAAGGCATTCATAACTTTGCTAGCAGTATCTTACTCGTAGACAGAAATGACATAGCGAAACCAATCGATGGAAGTATTGCACCTATTCAAGATCAATATGGTAAAAGAATCGGAGCTGTTATTGTTTTCCGAGATCAATCCATGAATCGAGCCATAACACGAGACCTTAGAATCATGAAATCCTCTATCGAATCCTCCATTAATGCCATTGCTATGATTGACCTCAATGGTATGATAACTTTTTTTAATACAGCTGCTTTACGATTATGGGGCTATGAAAAAAAAGAAGAAGTTTTGAGAAGACCAATCAGGTATTTTTGGGGGAAAGATTTTGAAAAATTTCAGGTCTTGAATAAACTTAGAGAAAATGGAGCTTATTTTGGAGAATTAGCTGGTAGGAAAAAAGATGGTTCCTTTTTCGATGTTCAGGTCTCAGCCACTCTGGTTACTAATGAGGATGATCAGCCAGTTTGTATTATGGGTTCTTTTGTGGATATTACTGAACAAAAACAGGCTGAAAAAACACTGGCAGAAGAAGCCATTCGACGGAGAATACTGATTGAACAATCCAGAGACGGTATTGTGGTAATGGATCAAGAAGGTGGTGTATTTGAAGCCAATCAAAGGTTTGCCGACATGTTGGGATATACTATGGATGAAATTTACCGCCTTCATGTATGGGAATGGGATGCCCTATTTACTCGTGAACAGTTGCTCAGTCAGACTCAATTGGTTAGTGAAGCCGGAGATCACTTTGAAACCAAACATCGACGCAAAGATGGATCAATTATCAATGTCGAGATTAGCAGTAATGCTGCCGTATTTGACGGGAAAAAGCTGATATTTTGCGTTTGTCACGATATTACCCATAGAAAAAAGATGGAAGAAGAATTGCGCCGTGAAAGGACTCTTCTTCGAACGTTAATTGATAATTTACCCGATGCTGTTTATGTAAAAGACCGGGAAACCAGAAAGCTGCTTGCTAATCCGGCTGATTTAGAAAATATGGGGTTAAAAAGAGAAGAAGAGGTTTTAGGAAAAACTGATTTTGAGGTATTTCCTCAAGAAGTTGCAAAACAGTTTTACAAAGATGATATGTTTGTTCTCAATAATAGGAAGTCCATAATCAATAGAGAGGAACGCTTGGTCCGGCCAAGCGGTGAAGAGCGCTTTCTTCTTTCTTCAAAGATTCCCTTATTTGACGAAAAAGGAGAAGCAATTGGATTGATAGGCATTGGTCATGATATAACCGAGCAGAGAAAAGCCAATGAGCGAGTTAACTACCTGTCTTTTCATGATTCCCTTACTGGTCTTTATAACCGAGTTTATCTGGAAGAAGAAATAAAACGACTTGACACCGACCGGCAGCTTCCAATCGGTATTATTATGGTTGATATCAATCGTCTAAAATTGATTAACGATGCATACGGCCATCCCATGGGAGATCAGTTACTGAAAACGTCATCGAGTGTTTTGAAGGACGTATGTCGGAAAGAAGATATAATCGCCCGTTGGGGCGGAGACGAGTTTGTTATTTTTCTTCCAAAAACTTCAGTGAAAGAAATTGAAGCTATTAAAAAAAGGATTATAGAACAATGTAAAAGGACTCAGGTATGTTCGATACCTTTATCAATGGCGATTGGTTTTTCAGTAAAAACCCGAGCTGACCAAGACATTATGAAAATATTCAAGGAAGCAGAAGATAATATGTATCAAAATAAACTTATAGAGAGTCGGAGCTCGAGAAATACATTTTTATTAACTTTAAAATCAGCTTTACAAAAGAAAAACGATATATCTGACGAACATATAGCTTATCTTCAGAATTTAGCTCAAATCTTTGGTGAGACTGTCAATCTCACCGGAACAGACCTGGACTGTTTTGTCCTTTTAGTTACCTTTCATGATATTGGGAATATTGCATCACCCGATGAATTACTCAATAAAACCAGTCCTCTCACTAAAGAAGAACAGTCAATCATTCAAAGACATTCAGAAATTGGTTATCGAATTGCCCGAAACATTGATGAGTTGTCAGGAATAGCCTATGCTATATTATCTCAACATGAAAACTGGGATGGAAGCGGATACCCTCAAGGTTTAAAAGGAGAAGAAATCCCCTTACTTTCTCGATTGAATGCTATTATTACTGCCTATGATACAATGACCAGAAAAAATAAATTTAACCAAAGAGGAGGGGTTTGTCCCAAGGTGAGAGCACTAAAAGAGCTTAAAAGATGTGCTGGAAAACAATTTGATCCCGAATTAGTCAACTTATTTATTGAAATGATAAATAATTTGCCTGAATAGAAGGCAATTCTTTTTATAACACAATTTGTGGATGAAAATAGGCGGACTCTTGCCTTTATCATTTCCTTTGTTATCTTCCTGTCAACGAGTATTACTAAACCAAAGAGCAAAATTTAAACTAATATCATCATTATTTGGAGATTCAAGAGCGTTATCTTTCTGCCTTTTAATTTTTCATGATTAATATTAACTATTGAGTTTTTATATAAATAAATTTAACCAATTGGTTGTAAGAACCAATATTAGATAAGAAGAAGGCAGAATAATCATGTTAGTATTTAAACAGGAGAATCCATTAAGGTTTGTTAGTTGTTGTGGGGCTTATTGCAAAACCTGTAAAGTATTTATTCAGAAATTCTGCCGAGGTTATAAATACAATAATTAAAGAATGGGCACAATACATTGTGCCCCTACAATTTTATATTCTTTGGTAGGGGCTTGATTTATCATGCCCGTGGATTTTCA
>MWBQ01000171.1 GCA_002069605.1 Candidatus Atribacteria bacterium ADurb.Bin276 | reverse complement strand
AAATTATAGGCGAAACGTTAGTTTCATTTAAATAATCTTTTGCTTTGGGAAATTCTGATAGAGCGAATGCGGACAATGAAAATGAACAAATTACTATTAGTAATATTAACCATGCTATTCTTTTCATGATAACCCTCCTTAGTGTTGGTTAAGAAAACAATCACAAATAAACAATTACACTTTCCCTTACATT
Source organism: Candidatus Atribacteria bacterium ADurb.Bin276 (assembly GCA_002069605.1). Lineage (NCBI taxonomy): Bacteria > Pseudomonadati > Atribacterota > Atribacteria > Atribacterales > Atribacteraceae > Atribacter > Candidatus Atribacter allofermentans. The sequence goes on along the minus strand of MWBQ01000171.1, from coordinate 4,326 downwards.
AAAATTACTTATCTTTATCCAATAACACCCCCCCCTTCATTATTTTATTAACTTTTCAAATACTTTTTTAAATTATTATTAGTGTTATTGAATACATAACTTAAAATTTAGTTTAACTAAAAAACTTCCTTACATAATTAGATTATAATTTATAATATCTGTCAAATTTTTAATTCTAGTTTTCTATACTTATCAAGGCAAGTATCTTATTTATATGATCTGTCCATAGGTCGCATCTTTCCCATGCTTTCTCATATAGCGTTTCTCTAACAAGCTCTGTGGTATGCTTTGAATTTCTGGATTGATTTGTATGGTAAACAATGCCATACGAGCCAATTCTTCAAGAACTACCGCATTAAAAACTGCTTGGTGACTATCTTTCCCCCATGAGAATGGTCCATGGCTGGCCACCAATACTCCGGGAACATCAAGGGGTTTTTTGGTCGCAAAACATTCGGCGATCACTTTTCCGGTATCTCCTTCAAAAGATTCTTCAACCTCTTGTTCGGTAAGTGGCCTGGTGCAAGGGACCTCGCCAAAAAAATAATCGGCATGAGTTCCACCCAAACATGGAATACTCTTTTGCGCCTGAGCCCAAGCCGTTGCATAGGTTGAGTGAGTATGAACTATTCCTCCCAATTCGGGAAAAGCCTTATATAAGTCCAAATGAATTTTAGTGTCCACTGATGGTCGATAATCTCCTTCAATTATCTGTCCTTCAAGATCGACAACCACCATCATTTCTGGAGTCAGTTTTTCATAGGGAACACCACTGGGCTTAATAACGACTAATTTTTTTTCCTGATCTATTTCACTGGCATTTCCCCAGGTATAGATCACCAAACCTTTTTTTTGAAGTTCAATATTCGCATCATAAACCTTTTTTTTCAAATCATTTAGCATAACCTCACCCTGCTTTCTCAGTGACAATTCATTTATTCTTTATGGTTAATCAATAGTTTGGCAGTTAGGTCATCGGTTATCAAAGCTTGAATGAATCTTCCCTTGAGTGCTCCCAGAATAGGAAGAAACTTATTCTTGCCCCCCGCCACCCCAATTACCAATGGTATTTTTTTTAAATCTTTAAGACTTATACTGATTCTTCTTTTATCAGCTAAGGTTTCAATAATAGCTCCAGTTTCATCGTAAAAATTGCCACAAATATTCCCAACGACTTTTTTCTTTCGTAATTCTTCAATTTCATGATCATACAAATCCCCGGTATCAAGAAGGGTTGAAGTCTCCAAAACTCCTCCAATTCCTACCAAAGCTATATCAACTTTTTTTGACATATCGAGAACTTTAAAAACACTTTCATTACTTAAAATCGCATCTCGAGTGGCTTGATCCTTGGCAAATGCCGGCGCCATCAAATAAACAACCTGACCATCAAAATTTTCAGCAATCCGACGGGCTAATTCAACTGCCATGACGTCCCCTTTTAATTTTCCATAACCCCCCATAATTTGAATCACTCTTAAACCGGGTATTTTTTTAGGAGTGAGATAGTGGATTATTTCAAATATGGTTTTTCCATAAGCCACCCCTAAGGTTGAATAGGGATCTAAGCGATTTCTTAAATAAGAGGCAGCAACTTGGGCAACTCTTTTTAAAAGTATTTTGTCATTTTCTTGAAAGGATAGTGTAATCTTAACTTCCTTTAAACCAAATTTTTCCTTAAGCTGATTTTCATTTTCCAATTCCTTATCGGAGGGTTCTATTATTTTAATTTGGACTATACCCTCTTCTTTAGCTTTTTTAAGCACTCTCCAAACTTTTTGACGAGAAAGGCCAACAATTTCTCCTATTTGATCTTGAGTTAAATCTTCGTAGTAATATAATTTAGCCACTTCTCGCATCAGATCCTGATGAAAGGCATCGTACTTCATTTCTTATCCTTTCATTAACCTTCTAACCCCATTAACGATATCTTCCACTTGAGGTACTAATTGCTTTTCTAAACGAGGATTATAGGGTGGAGGCATTTCAAGACCTCCCAAGCGCATAACTGGAGAATCAAGGTCATCAAAACATTTCTCTCCAATAAATGCTGCCACTTCAGCACCAAACCCTCCCAATTGAGGAGCTTCATAAACTACCAATGCTCGATGGGTCTTTTGTATTGATTGGGCAATGGCTTCGGTATCGAGTGGGCGAAGGGAACGAAGATCTAAAACCTCTACATCAATCCCTTCTTGAGCCAATTTTTCCGCTGCTTGTAAACTTTTGGGAATGAGATTAGAATAACCAATAATAGTGAGATCAGCCCCAGATCTTTTGACATCTGCCTTCCCTATTGGAATTAAATATTCTTCTTCTGGAACCACTCCCTTGGTTTTATATAACAATTTATGCTCTAAAAAAATAACCGGATTATCATCTCGTATAGCACTTTTTAAAAGCCCTTTGGCATCAGCAGGATTTGAAGGTAAAACTACTTTTAATCCCGGCACGTGAGCATACCAGGCTTCCTGGCTTTGAGAATGTTGAGCTGCTGCTCCAGTACCCGAACCAATGGGAGCTCTAACCACCATAGGTACTGCCGCTTTTCCACCAAACATAAAACGAATTTTTGCCGCCTGGTTGACCAATTGATCCATACCAATGGCAATAAAATCTGAAAATTGGATTTCGGCGACTGTTCGCATTCCCACTAAAGAAGCCCCGGCAGCAGCACCAATTATGGCTGCTTCCGAAATTGGAGTATCAATGACCCGTTCTGGACCAAACTCTTCATATAAACCAAGGGTAACAGCAAAGGCACCACCATAAATACCAATATCTTCCCCCATTAAAAAAACCCGAGGATCATTTTTTAGCTCTTCACGCAATGCTTCCCGGATGGCTTCAGAATAAGTAATCACTCGATCAGGCATAAACCATCCTCCTCACCGCTTCTAAATCCGGTTCTGGACTTTGCTCAGCATATTGAACCGATTCCTGGATAAGCTTTTCAACTTCGACATCGATGTTTCCTAAAATATCTTCTTTAATACCTTCATCGTTGATAAGATACTGGCGAAAAGATTGAATAGGACAACGAGCTTTCCAACTTTTTATCTCTTCTTTAGTCCGATAAACATTTTTATCACTTTTAGAATGACCTTTCCAGCGATAGGTTTTCGCTTCAATAAGAGTTGGCCCTTTCCCTTCCCGAGCTCGTTCAATAGCCAGGCTTACTGCTTCATACACCTCAAGAACTTTATTTCCATTTATGGTCACTCCAGGAATCCCATAAGCTTTGGAACGCTCGGAGATATCATCTATCGCCACAGAATATTTAACCGAAGTTGACATTGCATATTGATTATTTTCACATAAATACACGACTGGAAGTTTGAAAGCAGATCCCATATTTATCGATTCATGGAAAGTACCAGTGTTTGAGGCTCCGTCTCCGAAAAAACAGATAACCACCTTCCCATTTTTTTGCAGCTTACACCCTAATGCTGCACCGGTAGCAATAGGAATACCACCACCTACCACACCGTTGGCCCCTAAATTTCCTTTTTCTACATCGGCAATATGCATCGAACCTCCAACTCCATGGCAATATCCAGTATCTTTGGCCATTAATTCTGCCATCATGCGTTTTACATCGGCTCCTTTTGCAATACAATGCCCATGGCCTCGATGGGTAGAGGTAATAAAATCGTCAGGTTGTAAAGCGGCACAAGCACCAACCGCTACCGCCTCTTCACCAACATAAAGATGGAAAGTCCCAAAAATCTTTCCTTCAATGTACAACAATTCAGCTTGTTCTTCGAACAAACGAATCGTAATCATTTGCCGATACATTTCTAATTTTTTATCAAGAGTAAGCAAATTGGAATTTACCTCCTTTTCTATCCTGAAAATACACGGGCATGATAAATCAAGCCCCCTACTAAAGAATTAAAAAAACGCAGGGGCACAATGTATTGTGCCCATTCTTTAATTAATGTAGCGACCTACTCTGGCATGTCGAACCCTGGTTTTCATCCTCATCTGGTGCTGTAAAACAGCATGATTGTCTTTCCTGAAAATATAGGAATGATTTTTTATAGGTAACTCATATTGAGCAACCAACCAGAATCTCATCCTGGACTTTCACCCTCATCCTCACCTTCTCCCATCAAGGGAGAAGGAGCTATAAATTTTTTTGTTCTTTTTTCCCTCGCCCCCCAGTGGGAGAGGGTCTGGGTGAGGGGTTAACTCATTTTCATCCTCATCTGGTGTTGCTAAGCACCATGAACGTCTATCTTAAAAATACCAATATTGGTGAAAAAAGAATAAACAAAAAAAGAAAAAGTCACACCCCCCCTGAATCCCCCCTCAATGGGGGAA
>MWBQ01000170.1 GCA_002069605.1 Candidatus Atribacteria bacterium ADurb.Bin276 | reverse complement strand
GCGGAAATGCACCGCTCAGGATGACTCAGGATGACTCAATTTTTGGATTACAGGATAGACCGTCATGTTGCTTCACAGCACCACATGAGGATGAAAACTGAGAGGGTCTATCCTCTATCAGTTTCAGTTTTTTTATCTTTTCATCTTACGCCGTAGGCTGCTATCCTGTGCAGTTTACAGGATAGACCGTCATGTCACATCCGTGACACCATATAATGATGAAAATACGTATCTAAAGCCGTCATTGCGAGGCGTCCAACCGCCTTTTGGTTGGGCGACGTGGCAATCTCTGCCACCCAGTTTGTCATTCTGAGGAGTCTGGTGTCTTTTACCGGACGACGTGAGAATCTCATCCTTTTAAATCTTTTTCAAAATTAAATATAAAAAGATGAGATCCTCACGCCCTCAAAAAGCGAGGGCTCAGGATGACGGATTAAAGAATTCATTTGATGGTATTTTCAGGAAAGACCCTATACCATTTATTTTTTAACCAAACGAAAATGAAAAATATTTATTCAAGAATCGATAATCCCAGCCCCTCTTTTTTTAGCAAAGAGAGAGGGAAAAAGAGGAGAAATTCTCTCCCACCAGGGGAGAGGCAAAAGAAGTAAAGCACTCTCCCCCACCGAAAGAAAGGATGGACCTCCCCTATTTACTCAGACTATGGATGTAAAATCCGCTAAATAAGGAGATGACTCCAAACAACAAAGCATAAACTCCCACATAAGATACAATAAGAAGGACTCCCAGCAGAGGACGAGACATGACAATAATACCAAATAAAATTGAAACGATACCATTGAGAATAATTAACCATTTTCCAGCATTAGGAAGCACTTGATAAAACTGAATAACATTGATAATTTGAAAAATACCAATAAATAACATCCAAAATCCAATGAGAAGCGTAATAACCAATGCTGACATCCCAGGCATTGAGAAGACCATAATACCAATTATAATACTCATGATCCCTTCCAAAATGAGTGGCCATCCTCCTTTGGTTCTTATCGCTTGGATGACCGCCATTATTCCACCAATAATCGCTACTAAACTAATTAAACGAAGAAAAGCCACCACGCTAATTGCTGGCCAAACTAAAATCATCAAACCAATTATTATCGCTATAATCCCTCTCCAAACCAAAGAACTCCAGTTACCAGTAAATACTTTTTGTTCAAATAGCATCACTATAACCTCCTTGACTTTCCTCTTTTGATAGAATGAACTCATTAAATATGATATCGGAATTTTTATTAAAAAATTTAATATTAAACAGTAGCTTTTAATGTTTGAAAAAAATATTGAGCATTGTCGAGCATGAAGTGGTTGTTATTAAAAAAAGCATAGATTTTATCCGGTTTTAAAGAACAACATTGGTTGGCAACTTCTTCCAATTCATGAGGAAGATAGTTATGGTTGTACCATCCAGTTCTTCCGTGAAAACGAATGTAGATAATCTGGTTAGAGAGAATAATTTGATTCTGAAAATCAGGACTGTCCACGCTTACAAAAACGACTGGAATTTGCTCCAGCTCTTTGATCCATTTTTTTTGAAACCACTCAGGATTTCTCATTTCGACTGCTATTCGACCCTGAAATGAGTGAGGAAGAAATGAAAAAAAATGAACTAAAGTATCAAATTGTTTTGGGGTGAACGAGGGAGGAAACTGGAAAAAGTAAAAATCAATAAGACTTTCAAGAGGTTTAAAAAGCCGGATAAAGGCCTCAAATACTGGATAAGATTCTTGATTTAAACGATGAATATGAGTAATTCGACGGGAAACCTTAATGGAAAAACGAATACCTCTCCCTTTTTGTGCCCAGGATTTTACTTGGTTTGGAAAAGGGAAACGATAAAAACTGGCATTGAGTTCAACAGCGTTTAATTGACTATTATTTACATACCAGGTAAAATTTTTTTCCTTATTCCAAGAATAATACCATCCGCTGGTCCCAACATAGAACTCCAAGTAAAAAAATCCCCTCCTGACTTTTTCCTATAAACACTCAAACACCTGTACCAAGGATTGATAAGCTTGAATAAAAACCGGGTAAAGCCGGTCGTAGGTTTTGACGTCTTCGGGAAAAGGGTGATAACAATCGTGGATTTCTATTAATCTTTCGGCAACTTCAAACCCAGGAAAAATGCCTACCCCAACTCCTCCCGCGATTGCTGCACCTAAAGAAGTCGCTTCTTCAAGATGCTTCGGTCGCAATATCTCCATATTAAACATACTGGATAAAACCTGAGCCCAAAATGCTCCTCGAGCTCCTCCACCAATAACTCGCATATTTTCAATCTCTACACCTTGTTCTCGGAAAGCATCAAGGATTATTCGAAGATTGAAACTCACTCCCTCAAGGACTGCCCTGATCATATGGGGTTTTCGGTGACGTGCGGTTAAACCGATAAATGCACCTCGAGCATGGGGGTTCCACCAGGGGGCACGTTCCCCAAGAAGATAGGGTAGGAACAGAAGATTTTCGGCTCCGGCCGGAATTTTGCTTGCTTCTAAATTCATTAAATCATAAGGACTAAGACCAAGCTCACGAGTAAGGGCTTTTTCTCTTTCACAAATGGCGTCCCGACACCACTGATAAGAACCACCCGCCGCCTGCATGGTACCAGTTGGCATAAATAAGCCTTTGGATAGATGATGGAAAGTAAAGTTCCTTTTATCCTGATCATAAAAAGGGCTCTTGCTTGCCAAGGCAATCCAGGAAGAAGAACCCAAGTAATTATAGGCTTGACCCTCTCTCACCACTCCAGCACCCGCCGCTGCACAGGGACCATCCCCGCCACCAATGACTACTGGTGTACCAGGAACTAAACCGGTGTCTCTGGCTGCTTCTGGTGTTATCGCTCCTACCACATCCGAGGAAGAATAGAGTGGTGGGAGTTTAGCTGGATCGATTTGAACAGCGTCTAAAATTTCATCAGACCAGGACTCCTTTACCAAATCAAACAAATTGGTACCAGAAGCATCCGAGTAATCACTGGCAAAACTTCCCGTTAACCGATATACAATATAATCCTTTGCCATAAGAAAATACTTGGTATTTTTATAGACATCTGGAAAGTTATTTTTTAACCAGAGGATTTTCGCCATGGAATAATTCGGACTTAATCGGTGTCCGGTAATTTGATAAATTTGGTCTTCGTCAATTCTTTCTTTAACCCAATTGACCTCTTTGACTCCTCGTCGATCAGCCCAAATTAAAATTCTATGCAGGGGCTTCCCGTCGGCACCAATCGGCAAAGCACCCATCTGTTGTCCGGAAAAACTCACTACCGCTATCTCATCGGAATCAAAACCACTTTTTTCAATAAGTCTTCGAGTCGAGATGGTCACTGCTTGCCAATAATCTTCCGGGTTTTGTTCAACTGATAGAGAATCAGGGAAATACGTTTCATAACCAAAAAAATCACTGGCAATCAAACAACCATTTTCATCAAACAAAGTCGCCTTATTCCCGGTTGTTCCTAGGTCATGAGCTAAGATCAGTTTCGCCATGGTCTTCTTCCTCCTTAAGATTTTTTACCATTAAACGCAGAGTGACGATCCTTTTTCCTTTCATTCTTTCAACCTTAATCTGATAATGGTCAATATCAACTATTTCACCCAATTCCGGTATTTTTCCTAAATACTCCATGACCAAGCCACCGATTGATTCAAATTCCTCGCTTTCGGGGATTTGGAGATAAAGAAGTTCGTTTAAGTCAACAATCGGTGTCGAAGCATCCACTAAATATTCGTTTTCGCTAACCTGACGATAAGGCGGGGCTTCTTGATCATGTTCATCGCGAATTTCACCAACCAGTTCTTCAAGAAGATCCTCGATGGTTACCAGTCCAGCTGTCCCCCCATATTCATCCAAAACAATTGCCATATGGATTCTTTTTTGCTGTAGCTCTCTCAAGAGTTCGATAATCTTTTTGGTAGCTGGGATAAAATGAACCGGTCGCATAAACTGTCGAACTTTTATATCATCATTTCCTAATTTTTCTAAGGAAGGAAGAACATCTTTAATATGAACAAATCCTAAAATATTATCTAAATCATCTCGAAAAACCGGTATTCTTGAGAAATGAGAATTCATTGATAAATCAAGAAATTCCTTTAGCGTCGAGTTGTCTTCGATGCATACCATATCGGTCCGAGGAGTCATGACTTCATAAGCCATGGTATCTCCAAACTCAAATACTTCATTGATTAAAACCTTTTCTTCAATTGGAACGGTTCGTTGTTCTGTGATAAATATCCGGAGCTCTTCATCAGTATGAGTTGAATGGTCAATATGGGTAATTCCAAACAGACGGGAAATAAAATCGGTTGATGCCGAAAGTATAAGTGCCATCGGCTTAAAGGCAATGAGTAAATACTCTAAGGGTTTCGCCAACCGAATCGATAAGGCTTCTGGATTGCTCATGGCTATCCGTTTGGGAACCAGTTCTCCAAATACCAGGGTCAAGTAGGAGATGACCAGCGTAACAGCAATCAATGCTATCTCTTCGCCAAAACGACCCAGTATTGGTAACCCGGTAGCTTCTAATTTTCTCCCAAGATTGTGCGACAGCGAAACCGCACCGGTTGCACTGGCAAAAAATCCAGCCATTGTCACGCCAATTTGGATGGTGGCTAAAAATTGACTCGGATTTTTTAACAATCGATTTACTGTCTCGACTTGTTTTGATTTGTCGCTTTCCAGGAGTTTTAACTTGCTCCGTCGCAAAGATATAACAGCTATTTCTGAAGCTGCAAAAAATGCATTAATAAATATTAAAAAGAATATAAGGAGTAATGTTGTTGCATAATTCATTTATTCTCCTTTTTGCTCCTTTCTTCAATAGACAGAAATCTTAAAATATTTTTGAGAGGCGGTGTAAAAATCCACCTCTTTACAAAAAAGGAAAAAATCCTGAATTTCTCTCTGGCTTTTTCCTTCCATTAATTTCCTAACCATGATATAGGAATCGCTATAAAAATCCAGGGCTTTAATTTTAGAGGAGTCTTCATCATTCATTTTGCCGTTTAACTCTTGTAGCGAGGCAGGAAAAAGGAAATAAGCAAAACCTTCTTCAAACCACTGAGGAAGAAAAAGGCCGTTTTGGCGAATAACAGCATGGAAAAACTCGTGAGATAGAACATTCTCTAATATACCCTTTTTGAGTAAATGGTGGGGATTCCGAAGATGAATCTCGCCTTCTCGATATACTGCAGCTGACCAACTGGGAAAGGCATGGCTACGGAAAGTGAAACCATCAGGATGAAGAATGATTCGTATGTTTATTTCTGTATTTAAACCCGTATAAAAATGGACGGTATCAGCTGCCCTTTCCAGGCATCGTTCCATCTCGAATTGTGGGTATTGTAATTGACCAGAAAGAGCTATATAGGTCGTACTCAAACACCAAACCGGTGTTGATATGATAATAAGTAAAAATATCACTGTAGCAAGCGCCAAATGACGCTTGCTACAGTGATATTCATCTTCCACTGGTAAACTCATGCTCTTTAGAGTACCCCCGCACTTCCGGGAAATACATTAAATAGGCTTGGGTAGGTCGTACATAAAATGAGCCTGCATCCCGGACCCTTAGATAGTATCTTATCATATTTTCCCCTTCTTCAATACGGGAAACGAAAAGGACCGGAAGCTGGTCATAAATTTTTTTATTAACATAAATTGGGAAATCAGAATTATTATGAGCTCGGTCTTCTTGAAGTTGGTAAACATAATCATTCCGAATCAATTCAAAGCCTGCTGCCATACCATCTTCTATAACCAAATTATCGAATTGATGGGGGCTTTCAATAAGTATCTCGCATACCAATTCATCCCCGGGTTGTAGTGATGAAATCGCTTCTTTGGTAAATATAAAATTACCCTCTTCGTTTTTTATTGGTTTGAGTTTCCAATAGTTTTTACTCACTTTGATTTGAGATGAAGGAGGCAAGCCGGAAGTAAAACCTCTTATTTTAACCGTCATGAGGTAAACCCCTTCTCCGAACAATTCGAGTTGGTTTTCTCCAGAAAGTAACTTTTCTCCATTCAAATCAATTTTTTTACTAAAGCTATCCGACTCGAATTGACCTTCTGTGGTTTTTTCCGAGTTCAGCATGATTTGATAACGGGTTTTAGAAACCATGGATTCTTCTTGAAATAGCAGAGCCAGTTTCATAAAGTAAGCTTTTTCTATGGTATTGATATACCACTCGGATTGTATATTGCGCAGCAACCAAAGGAAGGACTTTTCAGCAATGGATCTATTCTCCTTATTCAATGCCAGGGTTGCCCAACAGGTTGCTAAGAATCGATCATCTTCCCAAGGTTTTTCCGGATTGGAATAACCATAAAATACCGCATCTCCAATTGGTTGCGCTCTTTTTATCAGTTCTTTCAGTAAGCTTTGCTGGGCTTTTCCTTGCGCAACCAAGCTTAGCCAAGCAAGCTCTTTTACATCCATCCTTTCTAACCTTTTATCTATTTCAAAAGAAGTCAGGTCGGTAATTTTCTCTCCGTCCTGACTTAACACATAATAGCTCATGGCTTTCTCCCAAGGAACCAGGTCCTTGTTGATGCTCATTAAATAGGATTTTGCCTGGAGAATGGAATTTTCGGAAACCAAATATCCCTTTTCCCGAGCCGTAATTAAAGCCAGAAGGGCATGGGATGTATTAAAAACATTACTGTCATCCAAGTTCCACCAGCCCCAACCTCCATCATAGTGTTGCAAAGCATAGAGCTGATAAATTCCTTCCTGGATTTCCCGCGGTACGGTTTTGGTCCATTCTAAATTATCGGGAAGGGGCAAAGAAAGGAGAGAGATAATTCTACTAGAAGTTTGTTCAGTACAACCATAGGGATAATAGTACATATCTTCCATGATCTGATAAAAAACTCCATTGAGATTTCGATACAATATACATTCTACTTGGGGCGGGTGATTAAACATCTCCGGTTGATAAGTGAAATTGAGTTGACCTTTTTCGTCGGAGACAAAAGTTGTAAAAAATTGTTCAATTTCAACACCGCGAGGTTTAACCTTTTGAGTGACTTCAATGGCATCTCCTGCCAAATCACCGCGAGCATACATTCTGACATATGGTAAACCAGCTTCAATTGCTTGAAATTGTACTGGAATGACTAAATTTTGATTGGCATCAATCTCCACCTCAGGGGGATAGGTTCCAATTTTTATTTCAGAACCAGTTTGAGCTTCAAGCCGAACCTTTTGCTTTGGATATTCGTTCCAAAGAGTCATTTGGGTTTGGATCGTATCTCCCTGTGAAAGAAATGGAGGCAATTCTACTCGGAAAGCAAAAGGACTGGATGTTCTAAAGTTAATAACTGATTCTCCAAATTCATCCGCGGTGTTGGCTCTGACTTCAACTCTCCAACTGGCTAGATTGTCAGGGCAGGTAAATTCAATTTCAGCTTCTCCTTGTTGATTGGTTTTTATACTTGGCATCCAAAGCAGAGTGTCGGGGAAGTATTTTCGCACGGTTGGTTCCCCCGCTCCGCCTCGACCATTTCCCTTAAATTGTGGACGAACATTTTGAACTGTTTCTCCCTGACCATAAAAATATTCGTACCATGATGACTGAGTATAAACTCTATTATATAAATTTTGATAATAATGCTCATAGATCTTTTCCCACCATTGCCAGGATATATCAAAAATTGCTTGATCCACAATGGCTAATGAAAAGTCGCATTTTCTGGGAAGGGAATCGTTCCCTAAAATTGTTACTTTGAGTTTCCCTTTTTCTTGAGGAAGGTAAACTTCTTTCTCGGTTGAAATTTTTACCAGGAGCTCTTTCTCTGGAATTACTGGAATTTGAATACTTTCATTGTAATAATTACCATTATAAAAGGCCGACAAAGTTACATAACAACCCAATATATAGTCTTTGGTTATCGGTATCGAAACCTGATAGGGTCCTTTAACCGTAGATTTCACTTCAATCTGGTGAATTTTTTCTCCCTCAATGGTTAATAAATGAGGAAATTCTTCGGTAACCGGTGGAACAACAAGTACATTTGCAGTTTCACCGACTTTATATTCTTTTTTGTCGAGATGAAGTTCTATCCCGGTAGTAGGAAGATAAAACCCAGATCCGGTGACATAAAAAGTATCAGAAGCGGTTATGGTATTCCCTTTCTCATCACGGGTTTCGCATTCCAAACGGTAGTATCCGGGTTTCTCCATAGCAAAATCAATATCGGCCTTTCCATTGACAACTTCAAAGGAAAAAAGCTTTGCCGATGTTTCATTCCAATCTTTCTTTTCTTTATCCCAAGTCAAGAGATATATTGTTGCGTAAACTTTTCCAACGTCCACCTTTTTTTCTTCAGCATCAAAAGCTTCAATAGTATATTGGAGATTTTGGTTCATTCCAACGAAATAGCGATTCGACTTAAGAACCAGAGCAAAATCCCCCATCAAAACTTTTACTTGTGCTGTTTTTTGTACTCCTCGATAAGCAGCATCAAATACTCCGACTTGCGCCTCATACCAATAGGCGTTCCCCTCTACTTCAGGAATAAAAGTTATTTCCGCTTCTCCATTTTCGTCAAGAGTTCCAGTATTTTCTTCAACCATCTCACTCTGAAAGCCATATCTCCAGTAATACATTGGATAGCGAAGGATTTGATATCGAAAAGTTCCAGGAGTGAGTGGTTGCCCTGAATAATAATTGGCTTGAACTTTAACGGTCACTTTTTCCCGATTAGCGTAAGTTTCTTTTTCGGTTTTTACTTCAGCCTCAAATGATGGTTTTTCATAGTTTTCAATGGATACCATCCGATAGAAATCGCTGTTTTTCCAGGATAGTTTAATCAAATAATCTCCCTCATCAAGAGACATCGGAAGGTCAAACCAGGATGATAGATTTCCATACTCATCAGAAACTAGTTCTGTACTGGAATAGATATTATCTCGATAATCGGTAAGAACCGCTTTCACTTTCTCTCCAGGAGGAGGTGCAAAGTAACTGGTTGCTAATTTTTCTCGTAATAGAGACTTAAAATAAACTCGTTGACCCGGCTTGTAGAGCGGCCTTTCAGTATAAATAAAAACATCAAGTTTAGAGCTGCTATCAAAATAATAAGGATAAATGTTCATAAAAGCATATTCATTGTCCATTTGAGCCATTATGGTCATTTCTTTTTGTTTCAGTTCGGTTTTTGACCAAAGACCTTCAGAATTGGTTTCTCCTTCGCTGACCACTTGATTATTTTCTAACAACCTCATCCGAACCTTCTCTAAAATTTGACCACTTTTTCGATCTTGAACAAACACTACCATCTGGTTTTGATCAACTTTGGATATTAAAGATAAACGGGTAACGGAAAAAATGACCCGAGCTTCCTTGCCACCACCAGCAGCAGTGAGGAGGTAAACGCCTTCTTGAAGTGGATTGAGGGTAATGGTTTGATAGGCATAAAAATCATCTTTTGAATAGCGGATTTCTTGTAACCAACTTTTCAGCAATGAAGAATTACGGTGATAATCATCACTGGTGATTTCAATCGGGCGAGCGGGAATTGAACCTTCAATTCCTAAAATATCCTTTAAACTTTGTTTAAGACTGGGAGAAAGTACTTTGGAGGCAATCCCTCGCAGTGATTGGAAAAAACTAAACTTTAAATTTTGCCACTTTTCTTGCTCATTCAGCGGTCTCTTCGGTCTCCAGGTATCGATTGAGAAAAAATATTCCTTATTACTCTCTAAGATATAGTTTTCCGGTTCATCAATACGAAACAATGACATTTGAAGACTTTTGATCTCACTCACATTGACCCTTGCTTCAATTGATTCACCCGGATAGATGTGAGCCGGGACGCTCAGCGAGATATAAGGAGAAGCAAACGAACTCCCCGATAAAAAAATAAATACGATTACAAATACCAAACTTATCCAGGATAAGAGTTTCAAGAATCTCCCTCCTTCAGGTTTATCTTTTAATCATACCAACTAAGTTTATAATATTTATCACTCTAATATTTTAAACCGATAGAATCCTAAAAAAAATGGATTATCAATAACCGGCCACCATCTTCGATCCGGGTGTTTTTTCAGGTCGTCCAAGAATATTTCTTGAATATAACCCTCTTGATCCTCAATGGCTCCGGTATGATAAATAACTTTCCCTTTACCCTCATAAATCATAACATGATAAGGAAAATTGAAAAAGCCCGGTTGATAAAAAAAAATAAGATCTCCCCTTTCGGCCACTTGAATATCCCTCCCCAAAAAAACCACATTATGGGATAAAAGGTATTGTGCCGAAGCAAAAACTGAAAAGTCGTTATCGATGGTTTCGTAGCAAAAAGGACCTGGTTTGATGCGAAAAAGATTCGTTCCCAATAAAGGAACTCGAGGGTAATTGAAAGATTGAATATCAAAAAGGCCCTCCAATTCTCCTTGGAAACCCTGAAACCAAGCCTTATCATGTTTTTTCATTGCTTCTCGATAAGCAAAACGAACTAAGCCCGAACAATCTTTTTCTTTCCATAATTCACTTTCTTGGGCTATTTGAGAACGAGCAATATTGACAAACAAATCACGAAAAAGCTGACGGTCGGATTCAATTTTTAATTCTGCTACATCGGGAAAGCCGTCTTTATCTAAATCTTCTAAATAGGGGTTGACCTCAACGGTAAGATACTTGATCACCGGAAAGGACCGGATCATTAACTCAGTTTTTCCCTCAAGCAGCTTCGGAGAAAGCTGCACTTGATCGGATACCTGGTCAACATTTATCAAATCACTATCAACCATTTTAACCTGAAACCTTTGTATCCAGGGAGAGAAACCCCAAAAATTTTTAATTTCGATAGGAACAGTCTTTTTTTCGCCTAATACTTGGAGACTTATTTGTTCTGGACTCTCAACTTTCCAAGGAAGGGCGAAGGAACTGATTAAAAAAAGAAGCAAAAAAACCAAAAGCCATGAAAAGCGTTTTAGATTCATTCTCCACCCAAAAACCGTAACGCAAGAAGGGAATAGATTCGTGAGGCAGCAACAATTTGGGTAATTGAAACAAACTCATTGGCAGTATGAGCTTCCTCAATTCGTCCTGGTCCAAAAATGACGGTTGGTATATCAACCTGATCCAAAAAAGCTGCTTCACAGGAAGCTGGAAAGGGAGCAAAAATTGGCATTTCCCCAGGAATATCTGAAATTGAACGGCTGAGTATGTCAATCCCTGGAACATCACGAGGAATCTTAACTGGCGGAAGATGGGGGATCGACTGTTCAATTTCAAAAGTTGGTGGGAGGTCATGGATTTCAAACACTTTTTTAACTGAATCACAAATAAGAGATTCTATATCATGAAGGGACAAACCGGGAACGGTTCTGACATCTACTTCAAAATAACACAGATCCGGAACGACGTTTGGTGATGTCCCACCTTGGATTTTTCCAACACTGAGAGCCGGCTTGCCAATATCCTCATCTTCATACTGGTCGAACTCATTTTGCTTTTCTTTAATAAATTGCAGAATCTCTGAGGCTATATAAATAGCGTTTATTCCTCGATGAGCGATTCCAGCATGGCAAGATTTTCCTTTGATGGTTACTCGAAAAGCGGCAACTCCCCGATGCCCTAAGCTAATATTCAAGCCGGTTGGTTCACCAACCACTGCAAAATCAATTGGTTCCCAATTTTTTTGCCAGATCTCTATCCATTTCTTTATTCCAAGATTATCTTGTTCTTCATCAACAACAAAAACCAATTTTAATTTTCCAAACAGATTGGGAGTAAAAAGGGAAACAATTTTTGCTGTATACATCATGGCAGCAAGCGATCCCTTCATATCACAGGACCCTCGGCCATAAAGGTAATTATCAATCACTTGGCCACCCAAGGGTGGCATAGTCCAACCAGTTCCAACCGGAACCGTATCTAAATGTCCGTTTAGCAAAAGGCAAGGACCTTCTCCCCTCCCTCCATCAATTTCAGCAATTATATTGGCTCGACCTTCTTCGACTTCTTGCCATTCCACTCGAATTTGGTGATCGATAAGATAATTGGCGATATAACGAGCTAGATCCGATTCCCCTCGGGTTCGAGAAACACTGGAAATACGAACTAAATTTTGGGCTAAGTGAATGGGTTCAAAAAGATCAAACTCGTTATCCAATAGTGTTTTTAAAACGGGCATTACTGGTTTTTCTCCTTCAAAACAAGTCTTTACCTTAAATCAGGGATTTGCTGATAAATTTCGGCTTCCTCGTTTTTGGAGTTCAATATGTTCTTGGCAGAGAGGACACTCATCGGGCGAATAGGTCATAACTTCCATTTGCAATAGTGGGTGAAAGGGGTATTTGAATTGAATTTTACCTCCGCTTCGATCAACCAATATCCCCACTCCAATAATCTTTGCTCCGGTTTCTTCTACTACATCAATCACTTCTTGAGCAGAAGAACCGGTGGTAACCACATCTTCTACAACGAGAACTGAATTATTTTTTTCAAGAACAAAATCCCGCCGAAACTTCATCTTTCCATTTTCTCTTTCAGTAAAAGCCATTCGTATCCCTAATTGTCGTGCGACTTCATAAGCAAGAATAATGCCTCCAATAGCTGGACCCACAACAACATCTGGTGATGCTCCTGAAAAGCGTTCGATGAGTTCCCCAGCCAATAATTCAACGTATTTTGGCCGTTGCAGTAATTTGAATTTTTCTATATAAAAGGGGCTATGTAAACCGGAGGTGAGAAGAAAATGACCTTCCATAAAAGCTCCAGCCTCGCGAAATAACTGAAGGATTTCTTGCTCTCTCATCGCCAAACCTCCCTCACTTTCCCAATTAAATCATTTATGTCAAAGATATTTTTTTGAATCAGGTAAGCTTCGATACCATCTATGATTTGAACGGCAGCCGAAGGATCGACGAGATTTACCGATCCCAAGGCTACTGCTTGAGCCCCAATAAGGAGATATTCAAGGGCATCTTCCGCCTTCATTATACCACCCATTCCGATGATCGGAAGTCGGGTTTTTTGTATAACATCATAGACCAATTTAAGCGCCAACGGTTTAATCGCCGGACCGGATAATCCTGCTGTTTTTCTGGAAAAAATAAAGCTCTGATTTTCAACATCAACAGCTAATGCTGGGTAGGTATTGGTAATACTCAATATATCTACACCTTCTTTTTCCATAAAAAGAAGGACATTATCCAGGTCATCGGTATTGGGTCCTAATTTAAAAATGAGGGGTTTTTGAATTTTCTGCCGCAAGTTCTGAATGAGTTGGCATAAGATTTGACTATTACAAGAAAAGCTTTCTCCACTCTGCTCGATATTAGGACAAGAAACATTCACCTCAATAGCATCAATTCGTTCTAATCCATTCATCTTTTTGGCAATATCAGAATATTCTTCAATGGTTTTTCCCCAAATATTAGCAATAATCCTGGTTTGAAAATTTTCTAAGAAAGGAAGATCTTCCCGAAGAAAGCGGTCGAATCCCTTGTTTTCTAAACCAATTGAGTTCATTATTCCTGCATAAGTTTCATGAATACGAGGTGGCGGATTCCCCACCCAAGGAGTTGAGCTTATTCCTTTGAGAGTTAAAGCTCCAATACGATCCAGGTCTAAATAAGGAGCAATTTCTCGCCCATACCCAGCTGTTCCTGAAGCCAAAATTACTGGATTGGATAGGGTTAAATTTCCTAAATGGACTTGGAGATTCATAGTTCAATTTCTCCTAATCGAAATACCGGACCATCTTTACAAACATGAAAATACCCAGGAAGCCCTTTCTTTTTCACTGCACAACTTAGACAAACACCGTATCCGCATCCCATACGTGATTCGAGAGAAACTTCAATTTGATTAGGGATAATGTCTTCCATTTTGCTTAAAGCCTGAAACATCCCCTGTGGTCCACAAGCATAAATTTTTTGAGCAGGTTTTGATTGAGAATGATGATGGAGCCAATCCTCAAAAGCATCCAAAACTGTTCCACAATAATAATTAGATAATTGCTCTTGACAACTTAATACCATAGGGATAGAGAGCTCGGAGAGATAATCAATAAGGACTTTTTCTTCCTGATTACGAATGCCGAAGAAAAACTGAAAGGGAATTTTTTTGGAAGTAAAAATTTGGGCTAAAAAATAAAGAGGAACTAATCCCCGACCTCCACCGATTAAAAGAGCTTCTTTGGGGTTTAGCGAAAAACCATTTCCCAGAGGCCCAAGCAGATCGACCTGGTCTCCAATCTCAAGTTGAGATAAAATTTTGGTCCCTCGGCCAACAATATCAAAAAGCAAACCAAAGTAGTTTTCTTGACAAGATAAAATTCCGAGCGGTCTTTTTAAAAAAGGATCATAGGTTGAACCAGCAGAAATCATTACGAATTGTCCCGGACAAGCAAGGCGAGCAATATCGTTTTCTTCTAACCACAATTCTACAAATGATGTTCCAAGGAATTTTTTCTTGACAATTTTGGCTTTTTTCATCGAATAAATTCCCAAAATCTTTCTTGATAATATACTGCTTTTTCTCGAGCTTTTTTCTCAAATCCCTCCCCGGATACATTGTTCAAATCTTCCCGATAAGCAAAAATCACATTGCGAGACACGTTAATAATTGCACCTAAACCATCGTCACGAAAAGCATTGGCCAACGATTTTATATCACCTTTTTGAGTTCCTACTCCAGGAATTAAAAACAGCAACGAAGGAAAATTGGTTCGAAGATATTTCAGGTCATCAGGATAAGTTGCTCCAACGACGATCCCAATAGAACTGAATCCTGATTCACCGATCATTTTTTCTCCCAAGGTTTCAACCATCTTAGCCACCTTAATATAGACTTTATCCGGACCATCAACGTCCTGTAGGGTGGGTGCGCTTTTATTCGAGGTTCGACACAACACGAAAATACCCCTGTCTGCTTTATCTGCCTCTCCTATAAAAGGAATCAAGCCATCTTCTCCCAAATAGGGATTTATCGTTAAAGCATCTACCTTCCAAAAAGATTCTAATTGGCCACCGGGAAAGGAAACCGATGAGAGATATCCCTGTGCATAGGCGAGTGCAGTACTACTGATATCATTGCGCTTTCCATCTAAAATGACGATATATCCCAAATTTTGGGCATATTCGATGGTTGACTTGAGCGCCAACATCCCTGGAATTCCCAACATCTCATAAAAAGCCATCTGAATTTTTATCATACCCACTGCGTCATGAAGTGCGTCCAATATTTTTTGATTAGTTAGAGTGACTGCACGAGCCAAGGCTTCCCAGGTTTTTCCTTTTTCTTTGAATTCTTGCTCGAGGATAAACCGGGGAAGATATTCGATATGGGGATCTAATCCAACCACCAAGGGACCAAACTCTTGAATACAGCGGCTAATTCGATCAGCAAAATTCATACCCTTCGGTTCTCCTTTACTATCTTTCTTAGACTCTAAGCTTCCAATTTCGAATGTCGCATCAATATTTTACCATTTACTATCGTTGTCACCGGCCATCCTTTTAATTGCCATCCATCAAAAGGACAATTTTTTCCTTTTGAAACAAATTCATTCACCTTTACCTCATGGTGGGTTTCTGGGTCAATGATGGCTATATCCGCATCCATACCAATTTCTAAACTTCCTTTTTTGGTTAATCCTAAAAATTGAGCCGGATTGAAGCTGAGTAGTTTCCAAAAATCAAGCCAGCTTATTGATTGATCATCAATCAACGCCTTCACATAAAGTGGGACTGTAATTTCCAAGTTGGAAATACCAAATGCAGCTTCATTAAAATCGCCCTCTTTATCCTCATTGGTATGTGGAGCATGATCGGATGCTAAAATCCCAATAACTCCTCGCTGAATTCCTTCTTTCAGGGCAACGATATCAGTTTGATCCCGGAGAGGTGGCTTCACTTTGGCTCGACTTCCATATTGGATAATACTTTGATCATCAAGTAGCAGATGATGGGGAGTAACATCGGCGGTCACTTTGGCTCCTTGGTTTTGAAACCATTCAATTAGTTTGACACTCAATGCTGTTGACAAATGGGTAAAGTGAACCGTGGCTCCAGTAGAATGGGCTAGGACTAAATCTCTGGCTATCATTGAATCTTCCGCAACTTTTGGTAAAGACCGGTATCCCATTTTCACTGCCATACTTCCCTCGTTGACTTGACCTTCTCCAGCTATGTCAATATCTTCTTCATGGAGAATAATAGGTAAATGAAAATATCGTGAGTAAGTCATAAGCAGATAAAGCAACCGGCTGTCTTTAACGCATTTTCCATCATCGCTTAATACTTTTGCCCCGGCATTCATCAGCAGCCCCAGATCGGTCATGGCCTTTCCTTCTAATCCCAAACTGATTGTGGCAGCCGAAAAAACATTGACCAAACCAACCTCACGAGCTCGACTGAGAAGGTAGGAAATCAATAAGGGTGAATCAATGGGAGGACGAGTATTGGGCATACATAAAACGGAGGTAAACCCACCTTTTACCGCTGCTCGAGAACCAGAAAAAAGATCTTCTTTTTTTTCTTCCCCAGGTTCGCGAAAATGAACGTGAAGATTAATAAAACCCGGACCTACCAAATATCCGCTAGCATTGATTCTTTCAGCTTTTCCATCATTGATCCCCGGTTCAATCTGAACGATCACTCCATCATCGATTAATACATCGGCTTCTATGGTTCGATTGCTTTGGGGAAGAATTAAAGTGCCATTTTTTATCAATACCTTATTCATCCGTTTGCCCCCCCAAGATAAGAGTTTCTAAAACCGCCATACGGATGGCTAATCCACAACTTACCTGCTCTTCAATCAGGGAATTCTCCTTTTCAACCAAAGATGAATCGATTTCCAACCCTCGATTGACCGGGCCAGGATGCATAATTTTTTTCCAACGGCCATCAGGACCCTTCGGTTTTTCTTTCAGACCAAAGAAACTGGCATACTCCTTGGCACTGGGGAAAAATCCCGCTTCCTGACGTTCTTTTTGGATGCGAAGTAAATAAACCACGTCGGCTTGTCGGATCGCTTCTTCTACCGGATAAACAACTTGGCCTTCCAATACTTCAATACCCTTTGGGATGAGGGTTGGCGGACCGGAAAAAATGACCTGACTTCCTAATTTTTTGAGTCCTATACTCAACGAACGGGCAACTCGGCTATGGAGAATGTCTCCAATAATGGCTACAGTATTTCGGGTAAAATCTATTCCATCTCTTTTCATGGTGAGCAAATCAAGAAGGGCTTGAGTAGGATGTTCCCTCATGCCATCACCAGCATTGATTATATGAAAAGGAAGAAACTGGGATATATAAAGGGGAATCCCACTGGATCGATGGCGAATAACCAAAGCATCCACTTTCATCCGCGCTAGAGTTCGCACTGTATCACGGAAGCTCTCACCCTTATTTAAACTGCTCAATTCATTGGTAAAGTTTACCACCTCCATCCCCAAAAGTTTTCCAGCCATTTCGAAAGATACCCGAGTTCGAGTGCTCGCTTCAAAAAATAGGTTAATAAGATAATAGCCTGATAATCGCGTTAACTTTTTTGGAGATTGTTCTAACCACTCGCGGTATTGATTTCCTTTCTCAAGAAGAAATCTAATTTCTTCACCGCTCAATTGATCAATACCCAATAAGTGTTTATGTTTCCATTTCACTCCCCATTGACCCCCTTCTTTCCTTTTAATATCAAGATGAGTGACGAGCGAGCAATGAGGAGTGAAAAAGCGTCGTCATCCGGATCGGTATCTTTCCGTATAAGGACTTCATCTTTTCGTCTTTTTGCTCCTCTCACTCTAACCACTGCTTCCCTCCAATGTACCAAGGGAGAGGTAAGCTTCAAAAATCCATCCTGAAAATATAACATCGTTTTACGTTACCGTCATCCTAAACGGTGTTTACCCAAGTGAGGATCTCATTTTTTCATCATTATAAAATAATACTAAATGAGATTGCCACGTCGCATAGGACGCTCCTCGTAACGACGGAGCAGGAAAAAATTCAAATCCCCCTAATCCCCTTCGCTAAAGGGGGAAACGATTCCTGGGTAAGTATTTTCACCCTCATCTGGTGTTGCTAGGCAGCATGAAGGTCTATTCTTCTATTGTTGGGTTGCAATACGTTTTAATAACTCTTTTAAAAGTGACCATAGACAATGATTTTTGGTAAAAAAAAGTCCATCTTTCCTGAAACCAGGAAAAGATGGACTTCCCAAATTGATTTTTATTATCGGCTTTCTTTTTCTCTAACATTCCACAACCCCGAATAAGGATACTCATTTCAATGTTTCATGTCAATTATTTTTCCAGAGAATTTTTATCAATTATCTTCTCTTGCCAGGGTTAAAATTGAATGCTAATCTTAAATTGACTAATACCTTTTGGGAGGAGGATCGCAATGTCTTCTTTTATTGGAATCGACTTAGGGACTCAAAGTGTTAAAGTAGTTTTGTATGATGAGGCAGGGCATCTTCTTTCCCTGGCACAGCGGGATTATCCTCTCTTAACCCCACAAATAGGATTTGCCGAACAAGATCCCGAAGAATGGTGGAAACAAACCTTTTCAGCATTACAGGAAGTCCTTTATTTGGTTTCAAATCGAGAAATCAAAGCGATAAGTTTTTCAGGCCAAATGCACGGTTTGGTTATGTTGGATAAAAATTATAAATCCGTTTGTCCAGCTATCATCTGGGCAGATCAAAGAAGCGAAAAGGAAGTACACTTCATACGAGAAAAATTAAGGTCCCGTTTAGCCCCTATCGCCGGAAGCGATATAGCTACTGGTTTTATGGGTGCTTCTTTGTGTTGGATCAAAAACAATCATCCTGATCTTTACAATAAAACTCGTTGGATTATGTTGCCAAAGGACTATCTTAAAATCAAATTAGGGCTCCCGCCATCATCGGATGTCGCCGATGCTGCCTCTACCCTTCTCTTTGATATCAACCAGAGAAACTGGTCGGAAGAAATTATAAAAGAACTTGATTTAAAGTCATCCTTATTCCCTCCCATTTACGAATCAGCCCAAATTATCGGACAAGTATCACCATCAGTTCAAAAAGAACTGGGAATCACGGGAGATGCTTTCGTAATAGCCGGAGCCGGCGATCAACATTGTGCAGCATTGGGAAATGGGATTATCAACGAAGGAGAAGTCCTCATCACAATCGGCACTGGTGGGCAGGTTTTTACTACTATCCAAAAACCTATTGTTGACAGCTTATTAAGAATTCATACCTTTTGCCACGCAGTACCTCAAACCTGGCATTTATTGGGAGCGTCGCTTTGTGCTGGACTCTCTTTAAGCTGGTTTAAAAAATCAGTTCTTGACAACAATCATCACACCTTCGATTATTCAACACTGGATGAAGAAGCTGCTCGGGGAATAGCTGGAACCAATGGCTTGATATTTCTCCCTTATTTAATTGGTGAAAGAACCCCTCACCGCGATTCATTGGCTCGTGGTGCTTTTATCAATCTCCACCTTACCCATCAGCGAGGAGATATGGTTCGAGCTATTATGGAGGGAGTAAGTATGGCAATCAAAGACTCAGTCAGTATTTTTGAAGAACTGGGTATTCAGGGGAAGAAATTCATCTTTGCTGGCGGAGGTGCTAAAAGCCGGTTGTGGAGATCGATTCTTTCTTCTTTCCTTGAACATCCCCTTCAAACCACCAAAGTCAAGGAGGAAGCCGCTACTGGTGCAGCCATATTGGCTATGGTAGGGAGTGGTCATTTTAACAGCTTTAACGAAGCAGTTGAGCAAATGATCCGCTATGATTCACCGGTCAATCCTCAAGATCAATGGTTTCCGGTTTATCGAGAGAGATATCAAACCTATCGTTCTTTATACCCTGCACTCAAGCCCTTCTTTCCTCAATAGATACTTATGTCA
>MWBQ01000169.1 GCA_002069605.1 Candidatus Atribacteria bacterium ADurb.Bin276 | reverse complement strand
GACCACCTGATTCAGCCTGAGCCAACCAAGCTAAACAAACACCAAACCTTTCAACACAAGTCTGCACAATTTCGTCAGCTTTTTCTTTAAGGTTCAATGTTAAGGTAAATTGTTGTGATAAATCAAATAAAACACTTAAGGTGTTAACTTGTTCTTTAATTTGATTTTCGCTTTTTCTTTGTTCAGTTATATCTTCACCAGCACTGAGAACACCAATGATTTTCCCGGTGTTGTCGTATAAAAAAGTATTTTGCCAAGAAACGAGTATTTCTTCATTAGCTTTGTTTATAATGTTATTTTCGTGCTGATTGAAAGGCTTCATCTCACCCGAGATGATGTTTTTGAAATATAACCTTAAAGAATCCCTTATGCTTTTTGGTATGAAAAAATCGTACCAATTTTTTCCAATGATTTCCTCAGCTTCGAAACCAAGAATTTCTCGCCCTTTCCGGTTGATGAGCGTCACTCTTCCTTGATTGTCTAAAGCAACAATAATGACTTGTACCAATTCCAGATAGGTTTGGGCTCGTTTCCACTCACTCTGCAAGGCTTCTTCCATTTGCTTCTTCATAGTGATATCCCGTCCGGTTCCAAGAAAAAGTCCATTTTGAATTTTAGTGATAGTTACCTCGAAAAGAATTTCACGACCTTTAGTATCGCGAAGAGACCATTCCCCCGATTGAGGGTCCACGTTTTCTAATTGATTTATTTGTTCAGGGCGAGGGATAATGAATTCCTTTAAGTTTTTGGACATAAGTTGGTTGCGACTATATCCAATCAGATTGCTAGCAACATTATTACAATTAACAATTTTTCCTTCATTATCAACAATCAGGATGGCATCGTTAGCTTGCTCAAAAAGTTGTCGGTAAAGATTCTCGCTTTCCTTTAATTTGAGATTTTGACTTTCAAAATAATTGTACAAGATGACCAGCATTAAGCCGATTACCAAATAGGAGGATAAACTCACGATGAGATCTTGAAGGAGAGTATGGTGATGGGTGACTGATGAGAAAATTACAAGAATAACGCTCCAAATGCTGGATAATATCCCCCCAATTACTTCCCAACGGTAGGCGCTAATCATGATAAAGGGCAGAATTATTATTATAGTAATTGTGGTGAGGAAATAATACGCTCCTAAAAGAAGGAAGACAGCATAAAGACTAATAAAAATGGTAAATAGAGTTGGAGTGACTTGAGAGAGCTGAATTTTTTTAAATAAAGACGACAACAATTTCATTATTTATCCATTGTTAAGATTTTTTTAATTAAAAATTTCAATTATTTAAATTAGAGTGAGTTCCTAAACTTATAAAGAGACCAGTAATGAATAATGAATTGATGAAATTCTAGGATGAGTTGAATTGGTTATTTTTCCCAAAAAAGTTCGCTCAGCTATAAGGCGTTTCTGATATCTTTGTCGAGATTTTATCCCACATCTTTCCTAAATAATATCGGCAAAATAACGAAAATCTTTAGTCCATTTAAAATGGAAATGAAATTATTCGATTAGATAAAATTCTTGAATAAACAAAACAGAGAAAGGGAGAAAAACATCGCTAATCATCTTTTTCTTTTGAAATGACAAAGATATTATGGAAAAATCAAACGCCAGATGGTATCGTCACCTGGTCGAGGCCGCCCTCTTCCATCGCGATTACTGGTTAAAAGGTATAAATTGCCATCTGAGCCCTCTACTACATCTCGTAATCTTCCCAAAAGACCAGTTGACGAGTCGCTGGCGAACCACCGCTCTATTTCCTTGACTTGGTAGTCGCCATCTTCGATCTCTAAGATAATCCTGAGCAAGACTTGGCTTCTTAGGGAGGCAACAAAAAGATTATTCCGGAAAAAAGTCATTCCGGCTGGAGGAGTTGAGTTTTGCCAGAAGACAATCGGCCCGATGAAAGTAGGATTTTGGTGAATTCCTATTTCTATAGGCCACCCATAATTTCCTCCTGGGGTGATCAGATTGATTTCATCATGACCCCGCCATCCCTGTTCGCCAGATGGTCCGTGTTCGGAGGAAAAGAGATCACCGGTTTCGGGATGCCAAGCTAAACCTTGCGGGTTACGATGTCCATAGGAGTAAACCGGCGACCCGGGAAAAGGGTTATCATCGGGTATCTTTCCATCGGGAGTAAGACGAAGAATTTTACCACCCCAGGAATTGAGGTCCTGAGCTAGCTCGCCCTGAAAGGTTTCTCCAGTTGTGGCATAAAGCATTCCATCCGGTCCAAAAGCTATCCGGCCGCCATTATGATTCCGTCCTCCCGGGATATTATCAAAAATAACTCGTTCAAAAACTGCCCTATTTCCTTGGTCACGAAGCAATATTATCCGATTAACCAAGCCGGTTGCTCCCTGGATGGTATGCATCGCATAGAGATAAGGTTCTTCTGGATAATTGGGATGGAGGGCCAGACCCATTAACCCTCCCTCTCCAATATGGGTTACCTCAAGAATTACATAGGGTTCTTCTCGAAGATTTCCGTTTTCGATCAACCGAATTCTTCCCGGGCGCTCACTTACCAAGGCTCGATTGTTGGGGAGGAAAACCAAAGACCAGGGGATTTCCAAGTTCTCAACCCATCGTTCGACTTTGATACCGGGAGGCTCTGGAACCATTCTCTCGGAAAAGTCTTCAGCTGCTAAAAGTGTAGCGGAAGAGCAAGCAAATATGCCGAGAAACATCAAAATACTAAAAATTCTATTTATCATTAACTTATTCATTTTTCTCACTCCTTAAATTCCAAGGGTTCATCCAATCTTGGTTCTGATCCTGGCTTTGAATGAAATGAAATCTTTTAATTTTCCCCTCAAGGTATTCATCTTATTTCTTAGAACTAAATAAAGGTGAAAGCACTTGCTCCCATGGTTTTTACCGGTTATTGGCCGGCAGGCATCAGTCGTTCCTGATTTCATCTTTCTCGCTGTTTATGAAAATTGAATTACAGAATAAAAGAAGAATTAAAGGGATATTATTCCAGATAATTTGAAGGCTGAAAAATATATTTTTGAGTTGGCTTTCTTTGCATTATTGTAAAATTGTAAAATGATTTAGAAAGGATAAAATAAGTGATAAATTAAGGAGGTGGTATTGTGATCGAATTACCGGAAGCGGTGAATATGGCTGGTCAATTGGGAACAACTTTCTCAGGAAAAAGAATTACGAGTGTAATTACTGAGCAAACTCCTCATAAATTAGCTTGGTATTTTGGAAAACCGGCTGAATATCCTGATCTGCTTAATCATAAAAGATGTGGAGAGGCCCGCGGTTTTGGCAGCATGGTTGAAATGGATGTTGAGGAGAATCGACTTTTGTTTACTGAGGGGGTAAATCTGAGATTGCTCCAAGAAGGCGAATCCCGTCCAGCCCGTCATCAACTCCTTATTGAGTTTGACGATCGTACCGCACTGTGCGCTTCAGTCCAGATGTATGGAGGATTAGGAGCATTCCCTGCTGGCGAATTGGATAATCCTTACTATTTAATTGCCAAGGAAAAGACCTCCCCCCTTTCACCTGATTTTAATGAGAGTTATTTTTATCAAATCATTTCTCCTTCAGATGCACAGAAACTCAGCCTCAAGGCATTGCTGGCTACTAAACAAAGAATTCCCGGTCTCGGGAATGGCGTGTTGCAGGATATTCTTTTCAATGCCAAAATGCATCCCAAGCGAAAAGTTAACCGTCTTTCCGAGGATGATAAAAAAGCCTTGTTTCAGGCGGTTCGATCCACGCTTACGGCTATGACAGAAAACGGCGGACGGGATACCGAGTTGGATCTCTTCGGTCACCCTGGTGGGTATCGGACTATTCTATGCAAAAATACTGCCAACCAGCCTTGTCCTATTTGCGGAACCAACATAAAAAAGGAGGCTTATCTGGGAGGAAGTATTTATTTTTGTGAACATTGCCAGAAATAAGTACTGATAAGCTCTTTCCTTCCCTATAAACTCCTTTATAGCTTAAACTGCCCCGGTACCAGTTACGTGTCAGTATAAGAGGATAAAAATCTTATCTAAATCAATCGTTACTAAGAGTCCAACCGTTTTTTGTTTGAATGACGTGGCAATCTCATTCATCGACTGAGTCATTCTGAGGAGCGTCTTATGCGACGTGAGAATCTCATCCTTTTCAGTTTTATAATTCCACGATTCCCCAGTTCAACAGCATTAAAAGATGAGA
>MWBQ01000168.1 GCA_002069605.1 Candidatus Atribacteria bacterium ADurb.Bin276 | reverse complement strand
AATCAAATAATTCCCCTCCTTGGAGGGGTGCTGCATCGCAGCGGGGAGGGTGCCTTTTATCTGTCATCCTAAGGCTTCGTTTTTCGAAGCCGTGAGGATCTCATCTTTTAAAGGTTGGGGAATTGAGGAACTGAAAAAGATGAGATTCTCACGTTGTCTGGTAGAAAACACCGGACTCCTCAGAATGACAGAATGGGTGGATTAGATTGTCACGTCGCTTAAAACGCTTCTCACAATGACGGATTTAAAATGGGCGTGATAAATCAAGCCCTTACCAAAGAGTATAAAATGTAGGGGCACAATGTATTGTGCCCATTCTTTAATTAATGTAGTGACATGCCATGGAATAACGAATCTTGGATTTTCATCCTCATTTGGGGATGCTATGCAGCAAAGAACAAATCAAGTTGCAGGTTGATATCAAATTTTCCGGTTCTACTGCGTCAATGGTATCGGTCTTCCAATGCCAGTTTACCGGCAGACCTTTTTTGTTGAGAGCAATAAAGGTGAGAGCCCGATACCCACGAGCTAAGAAGGGAGTAGCATCAGTAGAAAGCCCGAGATAGGGCCGGATTTCGATCGGTAAGGATAAGTTGTGGGAAACTTCTTTCACCTGTTCAATTAACCTTCGGTCGGAGTTAAAAACCGACCACATGCCTTCTTTAGAGGCAGCTACTAAATGGCCAGCGCCACAATTAT
The DNA here is from genome assembly GCA_002069605.1 of Candidatus Atribacteria bacterium ADurb.Bin276. Lineage (NCBI taxonomy): Bacteria > Pseudomonadati > Atribacterota > Atribacteria > Atribacterales > Atribacteraceae > Atribacter > Candidatus Atribacter allofermentans. The sequence goes on along the minus strand of MWBQ01000168.1, from coordinate 10,987 downwards.
CACAATTTAAGATAAAAGATTCACCAATGATTGAGCGGTATTTTTTCTCAAAAGCGAGCGCGCCATTCGTGCCCGATTCCTCTGAACCAGTAAAGACCACCCAAAAAGGAATGTTTTCATTGGCTAACTGGCGAGCTACCTCAAGGCAGACAGTGACTCCACTACCGTTATCATTTCCACCTGGCGAGGGCTCCATGAAAAACTCACGATGGATATGACCCACCGAAAGCAGAATAAGATAGGCGGCGGGAATCCAGGATAGGATATATAAAAAGTTCCAGGAAAAGATAAGGTTCATCAAAGCAAAACAACAAATAGCTACCGAAGAAAAGATAGTAAGCTGAACCGAAAGGTAGGGATTGCTAATAAAACGAGGATCGAAAAATATTGAAGGGGTAGCCGAATCAATATGAGAAAAAAGGATGATCGGTGGTTTTTGAATCTTTTTCCCAATAATATTTATCGACTTCTTCCACTTAAACAAAGTTGTCAGAACTGGAAAACTGTTCATTTCAAAGTATTCGATAACGGTGATTAAAACTGAAAGAAATAAAGCAATTGGAGCCGATATATTCATGAGAACTACTGAAAGGATCAAGCCTATCCAGATCAACAAATAAGGCCAGGTATAGGTTGCCAATGAAGGAAACTCATCTTCGATAACTTCTAATCCGAAACTGAGCAGCTGGTTCTTGAGCCACTGGGCACAGATCTTTTCTTTTGCCGAACAAGCCGGGCGTGCTCCGAGATTTTTTAAAAATTGAAGCGTGATACCAATCGCTCCAGTTTGATTATCCGGTTTTAAATCCATCCTCAACCCCTTCTTCAGTTACTGTCATTTTATATTACCAAGCAAATAAAGTAAAAATTTTCAATAGGTGATTTTGATATTTTTAAATTCTATATTAGCTGGTAAGGGTATTTCGAGAAAAAGGGCAAACCTGCTTTGATAAAAGCTGGCTAATTCTTACTTATTAAAGAATTCTTTTTGTAAAACCGGCTGTGTAATTTGATTGCTTGGACCATCTCCTCGGGCAACACTAACCGACACTTTGCCTTCCAATGCTCGGAATATCTCGGCTACATCACCATGGGTAAAGCCTGGGCAGAGTGTTATCCCATCAATTTTTTCCTTATCATAATATTGTTTGGCAATTTTAATAGCTTCGTCTTGACTATTTACCACAACGATAAAAAGTTTCAACTTTCCGGTGTTAATCATGCTTTGATGTTTGTCGCAATCTGCATCGGGTGCATGAGCTATGAATAACGATTTAAAAGCCATAAGGCGCCTCCTTTTTAAAGCTTAACTTCTATAGTTTAATAATAACACTAATCTATTTAACTTTAATGGAAATTAAAGTAAACTGAAAGGGAATTGATGACTTAATATGATAAAGATTAAAAAGTCGAGGTGGATTAAATCTTTAAAAGTTAAGGAGGTGAGAAATGGTGAGTACCTATCAACCGCAGGGACCATATTGTCAAAGTTGTTCTATGCCGATGCAAAAGCTAGAAGATTTTGGTACCAATAGTAACGGCAACCAAAATCAAGAATATTGCCGATATTGTTATCAAAACGGGAATTTTACCGACCCAGATATCACCGTGGAACAAATGATTGAAAAATGCGTCGATATTATGAAAAAGATGAACCTTCCCGATATGCAAATTGAGCAGGCTAAAAAATATATTCCGATGCTCAAAAGATGGAGCACAAAATCAGTTTAGATCCAAATGGAAGAATGGTCTGGTCACAATAATTTTATAGTTTCATCTAAAAAGATCGATGATTAAAAAAATGTCGATTCCATCTAATTTTTTGTTTTTTAATTCATTAAATAACTTTCCTTTTGCTTCGATAAGCTGGGGCGAAGCAACTCCATTTATTATAGAGAAGTAGGTCTCAAGGAAAGCAGCGATTTTGTCACAGGTTTTTATGAGCTTCCCATCAATAGGAGAGTATTGATCGTAATTATACTGATTTGGGATGATATCGTTTTCCAAATGGCGAATATTTTTCTTCTCATCCAGGATCTTGGTTTCAAATTCATTCATAGTGAAATACAAAATTTCATCATACCAATCTTCTTTCAGCAGAGGTTTGAGTTTTTTGCTGATTTGGTCTGATTCTTCCTCTTTGATGAGAGTTTCCAAATCACCGAGGGCCCTCTTGACCGGAGAGATAATATCTCGGGTAAGTACTTCTGGTAAGTCATGGAAGAGCGCTCCATACCAATTGTTATAAATCCGCTTTGCACAAGGCTCAGGTTCTATAAATAAGGAAAGAAAGTAGCTTAACATAGCAACAATCAGCATATGCCCCAAGACCGAAGTTTTGGGAATTCTCTCGATATGAGCCCATCTCCTTTGAAATCGCAGTTGTCCGCAAAGATCAATAAAATTTCTCAGATTCTTATCCAGATAGAGGATCTTTTTAACGCTTTTAATTTCCAGGTGTTTGTCAACTTGAGATTGAATCTCCTCTCTTGTTGATTCAACACCAAAGAGGGGAGGACTAAAATGAGCAATGACGTTGAACTCCCATTGGGTCGCTAAAAAATGAGCTGCACTGACCAGTTTAAACTCGATTGAGTTGAAGTCTTCATCTTCTGGGTTGGATGATATGAATTGAATAAACTTGTTATAAAAATCCACCGAAAGATGAGCGAGGCTTTCCTCCATTTCTCTCTGAACAAAATCATTCAGCTTTTTTCTGGCTTCATTTTGAGCCAATAGAGAATGATATATTTGAGGTTTTAGATCGGTTAAGATGGTCCTTTGAAAATACTGGAATATGCCATATTCAATCATTTTTCTCCAATCAATCAATAGGCCTTCTTCATCTTCCTCAATTTTTCCCAGAATCCAGGCAATGATCATTTTATGGGCTTGTTTATCAAGTTCAGTAAATTCGATCGGTCGAATCTGATCGTTCCATCGCTGTAGACTGGCTGGTTGAAATATCTTTTCGATTAAGCTTTTGGTAATAATCCCCTTCATGTGTACTCCCTTTTAAATCTAAAGTCTAATTTCTTAAAAAACAAACAGATGAGTATTTGTAATAATTATATTCAATTTAGGTGCATTGAAAAAACGGAAATTTTAGAATAAGGTATATTATGAATTTAGTGACTCTATTCACAGTACTGGTTCCAATGTTCATGGAGAATTATACTACGGTATTGTTTTCATGACAGACCTTCAAGGCTAATTCGGCCTTGGAAATATGATTTCATCGTTAAGGCAAAAGAATAGGGAAGACTAATAGCCTTAGTTTTTTATATATGATTGAAGTAGATTCAAAGAAATTAGATTAATTAAGATTTACGAATAAAAATAAGAAAGGAGAAATCATGACTGCACAAATTCCCGATGAATTTATTTTTAAAGGGAAGAAATATGAGCTCATTGGTATAAAAGGTGACGACCTGTTCTCACCAGAAACATTCGGAATGGAGCCTGAAATGATACACACTGCCTGTTATCGTGGCTTCTATGCAAAATATAGATTCACTCGGGAAGTCCTCTACCTCAGTGAGCTCACCATCAATGAAAAAAATAATAACTATTTACCAATCAACGGAATTAAACCCATAGGAAATCCTCTACACGAGATGACCTATCGTAAACTGAACCTTATCATTCCATTTACTGGGAAGATCCGGCTGGCAAGAAATTTTTTAAATGAATACTACGTCCATATGGGTTTCCAGAGTCCTTGGGCTTATGAAACAGTGCTTGATATCACCATCAAAGAAGGGAAAGTAATTGATATTAAAGACCGTTCAGAAGAATTTAAACTTAAGTGGCAGGAGATCAAACAACAAGAAATCAATAACGTTGTTGACTGGATAAACGATGCCTTCAGTCTGGATATGGATTTAGAATAGAATATTTCTCTGCATACTGGTCAAATTTCCTTTTCTAAAAGTCAATGTTTGATGTTAATTGAGGTTTTGTTTTTGTTGATGAGGTTTGGAGGATATAAAATGATAATAAGAAAGTATAATAAAGAACACGATGAAGACAATCTCATGGCGCTGATTAAAAACGAAGGCCAAGGATGGTCTTGCTATTGGGCAGATAATCTCTCCGAGAAATATAAAGCAGCGCTTAAAAATTCTATTACTTACGTAGCTTTTGAAGGAGACGTCCTCTGCGGATACTCCCGTTCGATTGATGATTGCGGGTTCTACGTTTATGTATGTGATTTACTGGTCAGACCGGAATATAGAAGGAAAAATATTGGCAAAAGACTTATGGAATGCATCTATGAAGATTACCCAGAACGGATTGTTTTTGTTATGTCCGATATTGATGAGTATTATAAGAAACTTGGCTACAAGCGAGAAGGCTCAATATTTGAGGTAACAAAAGGAATTTAATGAGGTAAAGGAGTATTTTGAGATTGTATTTAGTATTATAGCTAAATTCGAAATAAAAGAATTACTCGAATAGGTTTAGCTCCAGCTCAATTGCTCTTGATCCGTTACTACTAGGAATGAATTGGATATGTTAACTGACATAGGGAAAAATATGCAAGCCAGCAAAGTAGGCTAATTGAGGAAGGTTTTTCAGGAAGAATATAATCATGAATAAAAAGTACTTTACATTAGGTTGTTGTGGACTCGATTGTGGTTTATGTCCAAGATTTTATACCGAGGGTTCTTCAAAATGTCCAGGTTGTTACGGTGTTGATTTTGAAAATAAACACCCTTCTTGTTTTTTTATCACTTGTTGCGTGAAGAAAAAAGGCTTAGAAGTTTGTTGTGAATGCAACGCTTTTCCTTGCTCCAAATTCGATAAAGAAACTGGAGAAACTGATTCATTTATTACCCATAGAAGAGTTATCCAAAACCAGAATTATATAAAGGAACATGGGATTATTGCTTTTATTGAACAACAAAACAAAAGAATGGTCCTTCTCCAGACCTTATTAAAGTATTACAATGATGGATATTGCAAGAGTTTTTTCTGTCTTGCAGCATCCTTGCTTTCACTTAAAAGCTTAAATGAATCTTTATTAAAGGCAGAAAAAGTAATACAAGAGAAACTAGTTGGTAAAGAAGATTTAAAATCCAAAGCGAAAATAATGAGAGAAATTTTAAATAAAATCGCTGTTGAAGACAATGAAGAATTAAAATTAAGGAAAGGGAAAAAATAGTATACAAAACCCTGAGTTTAGTAGCTGACACTTCACCACCCTCGATCTCTTGAGCGGAAGAACTTCCTCCATTGAAGCCGGTTCCAGTATTGATTAGTTACTATTTTGGTTCTATATATTGGAAGAAGAAAATAAATTAATTTTTGAAGGATGCTCATTAAAGCAATAGAATTCTAAGATTTAACAGTAGATAAAAATATTTATAAAAGCTTGATTTATTAAATAATTAGATTGGTTTACAGAATAATAAAAAATTTAAACCGGTGGAGAAGGAAATGAAAAAGATTCTGGGAGTTATTGGGAGCCCTCGCAAAAAAGGAAATACTCATGTATTGGTGTCACAAATTCTATCAGGAGCTGAAAGCCAAGGATTTGTGCAAGATCAAGTATTTCTCAACGATTTACACATTGAAGAATGTATTGGGTGTCATGCCTGTTGGAAAATCGGAAGTTGTGTAAAGCAAGATGATATGAATATCCTTTATCAAAAAATTCTGGAAAGCCAGGTTATCGTTTTTGGAACACCGGTTTATTGGTATGGACCAACTGCTTTAATGAAGGGTTTTATTGATCGTTTTGTTTATTATAATTGTCCTCAAAATCGACCCAAGATCAAGGGTAAATGTGCGGTTATTGTAATTCCCTTTGAAGAGCAAGACATGAAAGCCGTTAATCCGGTTATTGACTTCTTTGAGACAAGTTTAAACTACTTAGAAATGAATATAGTGGGGAAAATTATCGTTCCCGGAGTGACTCTAAGGGGAGAGGTAAAAAATAAACCTGAATACCTGGAAAAAGCCTATCATTTAGGAAAAAGCTTAAAATAGTTTACGAACTGTCAATAAAAATGTCAACCGGTAAGAATGTAGATCATAGTTTTACTGTAGGAAGGCATGCCTCAGTACTCAATGAGGAGCGTACTATGCGACCTGAGAATCTCATCCACTCACTCTGTTATTCTGAGGAGTAAGGTGTTTTTCTCGAACATTATAAGTATTCCATTCATTCCGATTCAACAATTCTAAAAATTCTCGATCTTATAAATAATAAAAATGACTCATGTGAGATCCTCACACGGAAAAGCATCGCTCAGGATGACGCTGGTGGGTTAGATGAGATCCTTACGCCCTCAAAAAGCGAGGGCTCAGGATGACCGATGAAAGAATTTGTTTGATGGTATTTTCAGGAAAGAATAAAATCTATTCTGTAGCGGAAAAAGAAGATTTCAGCGGGAAGGAGAAAATGAAATGGATAAAGTGAACGTAAAAGAAAAATTGAAAAAATTCGAGCAGTTATGGAATCCAAAAATTATAGGAGAAATGAATGAATTATACATCAAGGTCGCAAAACTAAAAGGAGAATTTGTGTGGCATCATCATGATAACGAGGATGAGATGTTTTATGTAGTCAAGGGAAAACTGGTTATAAAAATGAGAAATAAAGATATTAAATTAGAAGAAGGAGAATTTTACATCATTCCAAAAGGAATTGAACATCTACCGGTTGCCGAAGAAGAGGTTCATGTTATGCTGTTTGAACCAAAATCAACGTTGAATACGGGTAACCTAAGAAACGAAAGAACTCAAGATAATCTGGACTGGATATAATAAAATAGGAGGGAAAATGGTATGGACCAAATATTATCGGTTTGTGGCTTGATTTGTAATGAATGTGAATATTTTAAGACAAATTGCCAAGGTTGTTATTCAGTTAAAGGTTCTACCTTCTGGGCAAAAGAAATGCCGGACAAAATTTGTCCTTTATATCGATGTGCCATCAATGATAACCAATATAATAATTGTGGCCAATGTTCTCAACTTCCTTGTAAAACCTTTAGAGAATTTAAGGATCCCAATTTATCCGATGAACAAAATGAAAAATCACTTGCCGAAAGAGTGACCAGGCTAAAAATTGTTAGGGGAAATTAAAGATGTCAATGTAAAATGAGGTCGTGATCATGAAGAAAAACCCAGTTACCGAATATGTTCGAGCCGTGGAGACTAAATACCCGATGGCTTTGTGGAAGTTTTCGGTTTTAGATCAGGCCTGTTTTCCTATGATAATCCGTGGAACCAGAATATTTGATGTTCAGATTAAACCGTAAACTGCTATAGGTTACTATTTAAAACCAAGCTATGAATCATGATATTTTTGTTTTTGTTACCTCTGAAGCATCTGGATGATTCTTTTACGGTATGCGTCAAGTAAAGCTTGAGCGCGGGTTTTGGGCGGATGAAATAAATCTCCTTGGTCATATCCTGGTTCAAATTCCTGCAACAATTTCTCCTCAAGTTGGTGTTGGGACTCAAGCCTTCCATCCTCGCGGATATGTTTCACCTCGATTCCCCGTTGGGTCAGCTCATAAGCGACCAGTACAAAGCGATGGCAGCGATAGGGATCTTTTTCAGCGCAGAGCAGGGAGATGTTCAGTCCTTTTTTAATATGGTCAATGACTGTGTTGATGCCGTTTTGAAAATAGTCAGTTGTGATCAGTTTGTCAAAATCGATTCGACCGTGGGTAAATAATGAAGGATCGTTCCGGTTAACACTTAGTTCTTTCCCCAAATGAAGATAGAAAATTCCTTCCTTTTTCAGAGACGGGATAAGGTTTTCGCGATTGTATTGAGGGTTCCGTCTGCTATAAGGGATACTTCTCACGTCCACCACCCAATTGATGCCATACTTTTGAAGAAGCTTGATAAGGGAGGCGATTTCATGGGTCGAATGGCCAATGGTATAACAGACCAAACGGTTAGTTTGATTATTGCTATCGTTCTTGGTATTGATTTTTTCGAAAATAAACAGTTCCTCCCTGCGGTTTTTTTAAATCAATTTCAGTTGAATAGGTTCATCTCTGGTATTTTAATTGATTTCTAAATAAATTAAACATCAACCACTCACTATTTTTTAATTTAACCTTTTCTGCCTTGGAACAAGCTGGCAACAATATTCATTCTTCCTTAATGGGAGGAGACGGGGAAGTGGATGAAGATTTTTCAAATTCCGCACTTATCCAATTCCACAGATTTATGCTAATTCAAGAATCAAGACCTGTCCCCGCTGGATATTAATGCCAAGCCCCTTTTATCCAAAAAGCTGCTCAATTGCTATTTTTACTTGACATTGGTAATATAGTTGAAATCCTTCGTTAATTCTATAATTATTATAATTATTCATTATAAAAATTATTTAAAATATTATAATAATAGAAATATAATATATAAGTAGTAATACCACGAAATTTACGGAAAAAAGTGACTAAAATGGTTCTTCGTTAAATTTAAAAAAATAAAGAAATATATAGAGGAGAGGATATGCGTTGTTATACAATTCAACAGAATAACAGTGAGCCAGGAATATATATTATATGGAATGGGAATCAAACAGTTGGTATTAAAATCGGTTCTAACCTGCTTATAGAAGCCTCGGGATTGCTCTTTGAAAACATCATAGAAAATAAAATTAACAAGATTGATAGAATATCTATACAAAGGAAACAAGATAATTGGTTTTTGGTCAAAGAACAAAGCAAGGATCAAGAAGAAATTCTTATATTTGTACGTGAAAAACTTTTTAATGTTGATAATACAACTTTAATTATTAAAACTAAAAAAGACAAAAAAGTTCCATGCCCGAACCGCATGAAAACAATCAATGTTGTTCGAACAAATCGCTGTCCGTTATGCGATGTTGATTTGGGAGTTCCCATCGACGACTACCCAGGAAATTGTAAATATCTTCATCCAGATAATGGCATTGCCTATGATTATGAAAAAAAGAATAGCTCTAACTTTTATGCTTCGAGTAAACATAATGAAATTGCCAGAGGAATCCACAAAATTGATGTAATTGATGATAAAAAAGATTCCGTGACAATATTTGAATGGTTGGGAATTCTATCAAAAGGTATAACATATGAACTCAACATAACTGGTTCTTCAGACATCATCTATCTGCATTGGAGTGGTAAAGAGCTTGATTATTGGCGAAATCCTAAGGAGGAGACTTCTTTCATTCAATTTACAAATAAAAATAATGACATATTAATTGAAGAGCCAAAAATCATAGAACCAAGCCAAGATATACTCCTAACTGATGAGCAAAAATTGGTGGTTAATCACGATTATGGGCCAGCTCTCGTCTTTGCAGTAGCTGGATCAGGAAAAACCACTTGCTTGGTTTATCGAATTGAGCGATTGTTGAGAGAAAGCTTATTTCCTCCAAAAAAAATCTTAGTTTCTTCTTTTAATAAAATGGCTGTTGAGGAAATTCGTTCTAAGTTGATGGGTTGGTCTTACTGCCAACCGGTTGATGTCAGAACATTGCATTCATTAGGATTATCAATATTAAAGAAAGCCCGTCAACAGAATTATTTACCTCTTTCTTGCGACAATGAAGATCCAAATACATTAAAGGAAAAAATTGTATTTGAAGCAAAAAATTTGGCTCGGAAAAAAAATGTTCACTATGGTGATATGCTCGATAACTTGGATATTGATGATTTTTTATCCTATGTTGAGAAATGCAAGACCAATATGGCTTATGCAGATCTAAATGAAGCCAACTTACCGAAACAATGGCTACAAGAAGCTACTCAAGCCAAAGCTCCCCAAAACCTGCGATGGTATCTTGATTTTTATCGACTTTATGAGGAAGTGCGAAAAACTAACAACTGGATTACTTATGATGACATGCTCTTAGAAGGTTGGGAGAGCTTGATCCGTTACCCTGAAATTCTTAACTTTTTTCGCCAAAAATATTCTTGTGTTTTAATTGATGAATTTCAAGATATCAACAAAGTACAGTACTTAATGTTAGATCTATTAATTAGTAAACACGGTAATTACATGGCAATAGGAGACGATGATCAGACTATTTATCAATGGCGAGGAGCTGATCCAAAATATATCTTGGATTTTGAAAAGCAATACCAAGCAAAGAAGTATACTTTAAGTTTAAATTTCCGTTCAACTGCCACCCAAGTTCTTCTTGCCAATGAAGTCATACGCCATAATCAAATGAGATACAAAAAAACTCTCAATTTATATCGTACTGAAAAAGGAATATCTCAGATAATTCAAACGCAGGATCCTCAATCAATGGTAAATGAAATAACTCATCTCTTACAACAAATATTTATGGAAGGTCTACCAAGCAAAGATATCGTGATATTGGTACGACTCTATGCACAAACACCTATAATTGAGAGTACCTTTATTAAAAATGGTATAGATTACCAAATAGTAGGGAATGTTCCATTTTACCAAAGAAACGAGATAAGGCTTTTTTTGGATTATTTACGTATTGGATTACGGGAACTATATCTTTCAGAAAAAAGATCCATTGAAATTGAAAGCACATTGAAAGTATGGATGAATGTTTATTATCAACCTACTCGGTATATCCGCAGCAAATTAGCGAGAAAAATATTTGAATTGGTCAGACAAAAACGAGTTACATTTTCTCAAGCTTTAAAATATTATGCCCGTTTTGCTGGATATTCACAGAAAAAGATCCTTGATTTGGCAGATAATTTTGAATGGCTAGCAACAAATGTTTTAGATACCAAACCTTCTAAGCTTCTTCAGGAATTGGATCAAAGAATTAAAATTTCTCAATATTTAACACGTAAAATTTCTATTCCAGAACTGAAAGAAGAAACTAATGCTGGAATTCGTAACTTCATTGAATACTGTGATAGTTTCAAGAATGTTATTGAACTCCTTGATCATATTGAATCACTCATAACATCTCATGATTCACAAAAAAATGACCGTCATAAAATTACAATTATGTCCATACACCAAGCTAAGGGGAAGG
>MWBQ01000167.1 GCA_002069605.1 Candidatus Atribacteria bacterium ADurb.Bin276 | reverse complement strand
GGATAAAAAATAGTATAAGACTTAAAGGTTTGGTTAATATCCGGTCGAGATTTTTCAAATACCTCAACCAAACGTTCAATAAAAAGAGCAAAGCCACAGGCGGGGCGATCTTGACCAAAAATACCAAATAATTCATCATAACGACCACCAGCTAAAAGCGGAGATCCGGAAAAAGCTGAGAAGCCTTCGAAAATCATTCCAGAATAGTAATCAAAATCCCGGATGAGACCTAAATTAACCCAAATATTTTGCTCTAATCCATAATCGGACAAAATATCACAAACTTTTCGTATTCTTTCCAAGGCGTTATTGAATTGATGATTCCTCGGAAATCTATTATTAATATCATTTAGGAATTCTTTTTTCCCTCGAAGAAAAGGAAAATCAAGTAGAAGTGAAACTAACATGGGTTCTGTTGGTGGATTTTTTTCTAAAAAATTCTTCAGTGCAATAAAATCTTTAGTTTTTACAATAGTTTTTAATTGTTGTTGTAAAGTAGATGAATACCCTGAAGCATTAAGTATTCCTCGGAAAAAACCGACATGACCAATATCTACGGAGAAATCACGGATGCCGGCTTCTTGCAAGGCGATAATTGCCAAAGCAATTACTTCGGCATCTACGGCTGGTGAATTGTCACCGATATTTTCCAATCCCATTTGAGTGAGTTCGCTCTCGGTACGAAGGGGAGAAGAAGGGTAGCGGAAAATTTTTCCATCGTAAAAAACTCGAATAGTTTTATTTTCAATAATTAAATCACTGCTGTATTTTCGAGCTATCGAAGTCGTGAAATCCGGACGAAGACAGACTAATTTTCCTTCGCGATTAATGAATTGGAAAAGCCGTTCTTTTAATTCATCACCTATAACTTTCTGTAAGGTGGCATAATATTCAAGTGTAGGAGTTTCAACTTCTTCAAAACCCCAGGAGCTGAATAGATGTCGGAGTTTGAATTCAATTTCTCTTTTTTTAAGAACTTCCTGGGGATGGGTATCTTTCATGCCCAAAACTAAATCCAAATAAATCTCTCCTTTCCAGGAAAAAACAGCATTTCAATTTTATTGTATCATGAATTCTATATTGTAAACCCATTTGCTGATTTGAAAAATAAGGCTCCTATTAAAATATTTTTAAATAAGGTGCAATAAATTATGCCCATTAATTAGGTTTTAATCCTTATTTTCAACTTTTGCTATAAAAGGAGTAGGAACTTAAAAGTGATATTACTAAGAGTACAACTGGCTTTTGCTTGAACAACGTGGCAATCTCATGAGCTCAATTATTTATTATTTTATCTCCTTGTGACTAGAGGGGAAATTAAGAGGGATTCGTGAGATATTTGGGGGTATATATGGATTCTTGAAATTTAAAAAGGTCATGGGCGAATACTTGGGTTCGCTCCTACGGCTGCAATAAATCAAATTTTTCTTGTTGAATGTTATTCAACCATTTTAATCTTTGTAGGGACAAACCCATGTGTCTGCCCCTACAAAGATTAAAATTACACCTTGAAATTCTACACCTCAGAGAGGTAGAGCTCAGTAATGGGGGAAGGCGTCTTTCAATAAACCTATCCTTGAGGTTTATAAATCAAATCTCTATAAATCAACAGAATCAGATATAATAATCCTAATAACAGAATGAAAAACAGCGATCCCAAACCGAAAGGAGAAATATCCATGGGAAGCGTGAAAGACCTTTTTGTTCAAACTTCACCTCGTGAAAATATCATGGGACAAGGGAAATTTATCTTTTCTAATCGTTATTCGGTGTTTGATTGGGGAGAAATGCCCGACCACATTCTTCACAAAGGTGAAGCTTTATGCTTAATTGGAGCATACTTTTTTGAAAAACTGGCTGATTTGGGGTACCTGACCCACTATCGAGGATTGGAAGAAAAAGGGCAAATAAAAAAACTGTCTCAGCTCTCCGGTCCTTCTTCTGTTATGCATGTCTCGCTCGTCCAGGTAATTCATCCCCCACAAAGTGGTAATACCTATGATTACGGTGTTTATCACCATGATTATGAAAACTTTCTCATCCCTTTTGAGTTCATATACCGGAATTCAATTCCAAGTGGAGCGAGTTTTCGGAAAAGAGTGGAAAGCGGAGTAATTAATTTAAGAGACTATGGTTTGGAAAAAATGCCAATGCCAGATGAAAAATTGCTCTCTCCGATTTTAGATGTATCAACCAAACTCGAAGAACAAGATCGATATCTTTCCTGGGACCAAGTACTTAATCTTAACATAATTAATAATGAGGATATTAATCATATCAAAAAAACATTAACATTTGCCGACGAATTGATAACCGATGAAGTAAAAAAGGGTGGTTTAGAAAATGAGGATGGAAAAATTGAGTTGGCATTCGATCCGGAAAGAAAGTTGATGTTTGTCGATGTTTTAGGGACTCCTGATGAGTGTCGTTTTACCTGGAAGGGAATTCACCTCAGTAAGGAGGTCGCTCGAGAATTTTATCGAAAAACATCATGGTATGAAGAAGTAAGCCAGATGAAATCTCATTATTCAGTTGGGTGGAAATATTATATAAAAAGTAAACCACAACCATTACCCAAGAAGCTTCTCCAGGCAATCGGCTGGATTTATCAGAGAATTGCCATAGACCTCACTGGAAGAGAATGGTTCTCCAGTGTTCCTTCTTTAGAAAAGATAGTTGAAGAAATCAAAGAGTTTGTATAGAATAGTCATGTCTTTCTGTGCGCCCGTGGCTCAAAGGATAGAGCAGCGGTTTCCTAAACCGCAGGTTGAAGGTTCGACTCCTTTCGGGCGCACCAAATTATAAATATATAATCCTCATCAGGAAGGTTATTATTTCCATCTCAATTGACGGGAGAAGGCTTGGATTTAGAGCCAGGTTGAATATTTAAAAATTAAGCATAAAGAGAAAACTAACACTTCCCCCTCATTTCTGTCTGCTACTGATTTCATACCATTAAAACATTGAAATCTCCAAAAAGTGTTTTTTCAGTACAACAAATATTTTTTTGCTCATCACTCATGACTCTATTTATAAGTTAAAATATTGGTTGGAGAAAAGATTTTAATCTTCTCGCATTTGCAAATCTGAGTTATCGAAATTTTGGTAATATAGACAGATTGTTTTTTATCATGAGATGGTTTTTTTAATGACTGTGAGGATGTGATAGGTATGTATTGGAAGGGTAGAAGGCAGAGTAATAATATAGAAGACCGGAGAGGGACAGCAACCAAAGGAGTCATTGGTGGTGGAATTGGAACTATAATAGTTGTCTTATTGTTTGCTTTGCTTGGTGGGAATCCTTCTGCTATTTTAGATCAAATCTCCATTCCCAATTCAGAATATGCGAATGATTATCAGGAAACCGAAGAAGAAAAAGAACTCGTTGAGTTTGTTTCAGTAGTTCTTGCTGAAATTGAAGATGTGTGGACAGCAATTTTTAAAGAAAATGGAAGAGAGTATATTTTACCACGACTGGTGCTCTATTCCGGTTTTGTTGACTCAGCCTGTGGAATGGCTGGTTCTTCAACCGGTCCTTTTTACTGCCCTGGAGATTATCGAGTTTATATTGACCTCAGCTTTTTTAATGAACTTCAGCATCGATTCCAAGCACCAGGTGATTTCGCCATTGCCTATGTGATCGCCCACGAGGTGGGGCATCACGTTCAAAACCTTTTGGGAATTACCGATGAAATAATGTCATACCGTAATCGACTTAGTCAAAAAGATTTTAACCAGTTAATGATTCGATTAGAGCTCCAAGCTGATTACTTAGCCGGAGTCTGGGCGCACTATGTTAATCGAATGGATCTTCTTGACGAAAGCGATGTTCAAGAAGCCCTTAATGCTGCCAGCGCAGTTGGTGACGACCGCATTCAAAAGAGTACTCAAGGATATGTTGTACCCGATAGCTTTACCCATGGTACATCCGAACAGCGGAAAAGATGGTTTTATAAAGGTTTCAAGTCAGGCAATTTGAAGGATGGCGACACTTTTAACACTGATGTATTATAAATTTCCTCTTTGATAAAGGGAGAAGTTTTTTGACCCACAATTTTTATTTACCCTATTCTTTTTATTTAAACTCCAATTAAAGTATTAATTTGAATAACGACATTATCCTCTGAAGTGATTTATTATTATTTTTGAAAGAATAAAACCTCTATTGACAATTAGATGGGCACGTTATATTTTAATAATGAACAAATGAAAAATACATTTGTAAAATTTCAAGTGGGAAAAGAAAATGGACTATCATCAAGAGACAGAATTAGTTTATCAAATAGCTCATCTCTATTATAACGAAGGCATGACCCAAGAAAAAATTGCCAAACAATTAGGCATGAACCGTTTAAAAATTCACCGCTATTTGGAAGCAGCCAAAGAAGAGGGGATTGTCCAAATCTTGGTCATTAATCCTCTTTCCCATGTTGCAGAACTTGAAAGCTTCATAAAGCAAAAATATAGATTGGAAGAAATAATTGTTGTTCCAGCACTGACTAAGAATGAATACTTTATAAGAAAAAGTTTAGCGAGATCTGCTTCTAAGTACTTAAGTGAGAATATCCACGATGGTGATTGTATCGGTATCGGTTGGGGTAAGACCATGTATGAAACTTTAAAATATTTTCAATCAAGCAGAAAAATATCGGCAACTGTAGTTCCTTTGATTGGAGGTATTGGTCAGTATGCCGCCGACTTCCAAGTAAATGAGATGGCTCGTCAGTTTTCAGAAAAAATAAACGGTGAATTCGTCCCCCTCTATGCACCAGCAATAGTTGATAGCGAATCAATAGTCAAAGCATTGTTTTCCGATAAAAATTTCGAGAAAGTTTCGAAATTGTGGGAAAGGTTGGACATAGCGATAGTTGGAATCGGTGGACCTATTGCCAAGGACACCTATCTTCCCGATACATCTCTTAGCGATAATGATTTAAAAATTCTTATAAATAAAGGCCATGTTGGCGATATCCTATTTAATAATTTTGATAAAAATGGAAAAGTATGTAATGAATCATTAACTAAAAAAAGGGTAGGAATATCTTTTGAGCAATTAAAAAAAGCTAAAAAAATAATCGCAATTGCAGGATCTTTACGGAAAAAGGAAGCAATTCTTGCCAGTCTAAAGTCTGGTTATGTTGATGTCCTTATAACCGATCAAATTGTTGCTAAAGAATTAGCAGGAAATGAGCAATAGGGATAGTTTAGTTTTTTGAAGGAGAATTAATATCGTTAAAACAAAAAAAGGAGGTGTAATGAGAAAAAATAGTATCGTTATCTTTTTTTAAAAAATGAAAGGAGCTGAAAGTATGAAAAAGTCATTTTTAACAGTTATTTTAAGTCTCTCATTTGTAGTATTCTTTTCTTTGAGCGTTTTTTCGGCAGAATTTCCCGGACCTGATGCAGCAAAAATTGACTGGAATCAGTCTAATGGGCAATCAATTCGTGTTATGGCATGTAGCCGAGATGCGATTACTTATTTGAAAAATATCGTTCCTGAGTTTGAAAAACTTACTGGAATTAAAGTTGCTATTGATGATTATCCAGAAGCTGAGTTCTTTCGTAAGATCATTATTGACCTTTCATCAGGAAATCCTGTATCTGATGTATTTATGTTAAGCCATGCTTATTCCACCATGTATGAAGCAGGCGGATGGTTAGAACCTTTAGAACCATATTTGGAAAATTCGAGCTTGACTGATAAAGCATGGTATGATTTCGAGGATTACCCTGCCGGTAGTTTAAGTGCTGTGGTGATTAACGGTAAATTATACGGAATACCAATTGCTCCTGATAATCAAATTGTTTTCTACAGAAAAGATCTATTTGAAGAAGCGGGACTTCTTTATCCGAACAATATGGATGAACTCTATGATGATGCCGTAAAATTAAATAATCCACCCAACCATGCTGGAGTCGTTTTAAGATTAGCAAGAGGTGCCGGTACTCACTGGCCATGGAATGGTTACATTCAAAATTATGGTGGATCCTGGCTCAATACTGAAACTAAACGACCAGAATTGGATAGTCCGCAGGTTATTGCTGGAACTGAAATGTACTTAAAACTTCTCAAAGATGCAGGACCAGCTGGAGCGGTTAATTATAGTTGGTATGAAGCGAGTTCAGATTTTGCCCAAGGCAAAGCAGCAATATTTGCTGGTGACGCTAATATATTTATGAGCTCGTTTGAAGATCCTTCTCGGTCTCAAGTTGCTGGTAAAGTTGCTTATGCATTATTACCGCCAGCTCCCGATGGAAATAATGCGCCAGCTGCAGGTACTGCTTGGCATTGGGGTATGAGTAGCGTTTCTAAATCGAAAGAAGCTGGATGGTTGTTTATTCAATGGGCAACCAGCAAAGACATAGCTCTGAGATTAGGTATTGATACAACCGAAATCATGAGAAACTCAATATGGCAAAGTGAAACTTTGAAAAATAAATATCCAACAGTTCCAGATTGGATTGAAGCCAGTTCAGCTACCATGAATCAGTTCTCTGGTTTGTATCGATTCCCCAGAGTAAAAGAATTTGGACCTTTAGCTGATATTGTTGAAGCTCTCTTGCAAGAAATGTTCTTAGGACAAATATCAGTGGCCGATGGAATGGCAAAAGCCCAAGCACAAACCTTAGAAGTCATGAAAATGGAATAAAAAGTCATAGAATCTACTTTGATAGGGGCTCAATAAATATACTAGAAGCCCCTATCAAAGAATAGTAGAGAGAAATCTTTGAAATATGAGGGAAAAGGAATGATAAAAAAAATTTCTCAACGCCATAAAATAGTGTATTATCTCCTTTTGCCAAGCATCATAACCCTAATTCTGTTTACGCTTTTTCCTTTTTTTTATAACCTTTGGGCAAGTGTTCAGAACTATGATTTAATTTACCCAAATCAAAAACATTTTATAGGGCTGAGTAATTTTATTAAAGCCTTAACCAACCAGGAATTTTGGAATTCGTTAAAAACGACCTTCTATTTTAGTGGTCTTGGAATAATCTTACAATTACTCATCG
Organism: Candidatus Atribacteria bacterium ADurb.Bin276; assembly: GCA_002069605.1. Taxonomy (NCBI): domain Bacteria; kingdom Pseudomonadati; phylum Atribacterota; class Atribacteria; order Atribacterales; family Atribacteraceae; genus Atribacter; species Candidatus Atribacter allofermentans. The sequence continues at coordinate 4,081 of MWBQ01000167.1, read as the reverse complement.
GATTAGGGGTTGGATTGCTTTTTGGGAGAGAATTTAAAGGAAAAAACATTTTGCGTACTCTATTGATTTTACCCATGGTTGCAATGCCCGTTGCAACCGCCTACATATGGAGAATTATGTTTAGCCCTTCTTTGGGAATTATCAATTATGTCTTTCAGAAAATAGGTCTGCAAGGTTCCGAGTGGATTGCTGGATACAATTCGGTGATACCTTCCTTAGTTATTGTCGATACCTGGCAATGGTCTCCTTTCATGATTTTAATTATTTCCTCGGGACTTATGTCGCTCCCCAAAGAACCGTATGAAGCTGCCAAAATTGAAGGAGCAACTGGTTTTCAAACCTTAAAAAATATAACCTTGCCTCTTTTAAAACCAATTATAAGCATAGCATTTGTCTTTCGGCTAATTGATAGTTTCCGTACTTTCGATATTATCTACTCACTTACCGGGGGTGGACCTGGGCATGCCTCAGAGACCCTGAACATAAATATTTATCTTAATGCTTTTCGTAACCTTGACATAGGTTATTCTGGATCTTTAGTCATAATTTTTCTATTTTTAATCAATATTGTTACCCTGTTTGTGATTCGCAGGACTGGTTTTGAGGAAAGCATTTTAAAGTAAAGATTTAATGGAGGAAATTATTCAAGATGAGAAGCTGGAAAGGAATAGAAATACTTAAAAACCGGATCGCTTTTATTATTGTTTTAGGTATTGTTATAATAATGCTTTTTCCCATAATCTGGATGGTTACTACCTCTTTTAAAAATTCAGTAGATTCTATGAGCATTCCTCCCAAGTGGTTTTTTCAACCGACCGCTGAAAATTATGAAAGTATACTTAAAAATCAAGACTTTATTAATGCTTTCAAAAACAGTTTATTAGTCGCAGGGATATCTTTGGCGATAGTTCTTATTATTGGTTTACCGGGAGCCTATGCTTTGGAAAGATTTAACTTTAAAAGAAAGAAGGACTTAGCATTTTGGATTTTAAGTACCCGAATGGCTCCACCAATTGGTGTTCTTCTTCCTTTTTATCTCATGTTCAGAAGGTTTAACCTAACCGATACTCGTATCTCTCTCATATTGATGCACATTACGATTAACTTAGCGTTGACGATATGGGTTATGAGAGGATTTTTTCGGGAAATTCCTTACGAGTTAGAGGAGTCCGCACAAATCGATGGTTGCAGCACCTTAGGATCTTTTTTTAAGATCATTCTTCCCCTTTCTATTAATGGAATAATTTCCACGGCAATTTTAGGGTTTATCTTTTCTTGGAATGACTTTATATTTGCCAGTGTCCTTGCGGGAGGGAATTCTCGAACTCTACCTGTTGTAGTTGCTCGGTTTATCGGATATTATGAAATTAAATGGGGAGAGCTTTCGGCAGGAGGGGTAGTGGCCATCATTCCAGCAATAATTTTTATTGGTTTTGTTCAAAAATACTTAGTACGAGGCCTTACCTTTGGTGCTTTAAAAGAATAGTATAGATTCGTCTTATTAAAATTTAAAATAAGATTTCTATTAACAAACTGAAATTGAAGAAGGAACGCCTCTTTTGGGGGGAAGGCCAAGCCATTGAATGATTCGCCAATTGGGATAAACAATTATGGTCAAAAGATTATAAGAGATGATTTATTAAAATAAGGACTCCTTTAAGACATATCGAGTCCTTATTTGTTTTTAATTTAATGAGCATTAATAATTGTTTAGTGCTATTGTACCGCCAATATTTATCTTATAAAAGGAGAGGGATATGAATTCTTATCATTCCAAGGCATTTGTATACCATGGCCATCCCGAACAGGTTACGTTGGAAACCCTTGACTTGGATTGTGGTCCAAATGATTTAATTGTCAAGGTTTTGATGTGTGCCCGTTGTGGAACCGATAAATCAATTTTCTTACATGGTCACAAAAACGTCGACCCTTATGCTCCCGTCGTTCTTGGTCATGAGTTGATTGGAACTATTGTTGAGGTTGGTAATAATGTTAAAAATTGTAATGAAGGGATAGGATATGCTCAAGGAAAAAAATTATCCCCTGATTATCTCAGTTTTTCTGTTGTTGAGAGAGTGACCTTCCAATCCCGCATAGCTCGCTATAAAAATGGCTTGATGCTTATTCCCAAACCGATAGCCAACCTTTCTTTTCAAATTAATGGCGGATATGCTCAATATATGAGAGTTCCTGAAGATATGATACGTTCAGAGTCAGTGATTCGAGTTCCTGAGATAGTTTCTGATGAAGAAGCCTGTTTGATAGAACCAGCAGCTTGTGCCTTGGAGTCGATTTATGCCACTCCTCATCCAGTTGGAGTAGACAAGGAGGGGAGGCATATCTATAAAGCCGGTATACAATCTGGTGGGAAAACCTGCATTATCGGTTCGGGAACGGTCAGTATGCTTTATGCTTCATTGGCAATATTAGAAGGTGCGAGTGAAGTGGTTATGGTGGTTCGATCTGAAAAAAAAGAAAAACTCATTCATCAAATTTTAAAAAACCAAGTCAATGTTTATGTTGTTCCTCAGCTCATAAATTCCACTATTCAAGAAAGACTTTTACAAGAAGAAAAAATCGTTCATGATTTGGAAGAAATGACCAGAGGATATTTATTCGATGATGTAGTGTGTGCCTGTTCTGATCCAAATGCCCAGCGGCTTATGCTTATGCTTTATACCCGAGAAGGGTATGGAGTCGGAGCTTGTTTTGGGGGAACCCATTCTTTGGTCGATCAAGTCGACATTGATCAGAACCATTATCGTTGTGCCAAAACCATTGGAACCAGTGGTTGTTCAACCGATGCGATGAAAGCGGTATTACAATGGCTTTATGAAGGAAAATTATCTTTCCAAGGCTTTACTTCATCCAGGAAATTTACCTTTGATGACTCCCCTCAAGAATTTTTTACCACATCAGCTGATGGGCTTAAACCGGTTCTCTATCCCTGGGAATCCCGATTATGAGTAAAAAGGCAGTTATTATTGGAGCCGGAGCCTTGGCATTAGGTTTTTTAGGTGAACGATTAGCTCTGGATTATGAAATCACTTTTGCTGATAAGAACATAAAAACTCCATTTTTGAAAGAACTTCAAAATCAACAGCAGTATATTCTCAACATCTGCCATCTTGATGGCATAGAATCTGTCTCGATTCAAGGACGATTTAATGTCTTTAATCTTGACCAAGAAAAAGAAAAAAATGACTTTTATAAAGTAATTACTGAAGCCGATCTGATTTTTACCACGGTAGGAAATCAGAATTTACCGATCGTTATATCCCAGATTGCCCCAATACTCAACGAACAAATGAGGGGGAATTGTATCCTTTTATGTGAAAACGGACGTAACTTGGCTCAAATCTATCAAAAATTTTTTAAAGCCAGTAAGGTGGTTGATACTGTGATGTCTCGGATGTGCCGCTTTACCACACAGGAAGAAAGTGGTTATGGTTATAAACCACTTTGGAAAAACCTTCCTGACAGGTTGGTAGTTGAAGCTTATGACTACCTTCCGCTCAATGTTGCAGCATGCTCATCTGAACAATTTTCTCCGGTTTTCACTCTGATTGAACCTGATATTTTTTCAACCTGGGAAGATATTAAATTCTTCGCCCATAACGGAACTCATGCTTTTATTGCCTATCATGCTTTTCTAGATGGAATAAAATATTTTTCCGATGTTGATCATAAATTAAAGGAAAAAGCTGAAAAAATGCTGTTTAACGAAATCATCCCGGCTTTACATCGAGCTCACCCTGATTTTCCTTTACGTGATTTGAAAGATTATGGCGAAAATCTTTTAGAGAGAATATACAATCCATTCTTTCATGATTCAATTGACAGAGGTATTCGTGGGATATTGGAGAAATTAAAGCCAAGCGAGCGGTTAGTGAACGGATTGAGATTTATTCATCATCAGGGGATTAAACCAGTTCATTTTGCCAGCGCTATTTTAGCTGGTTATAAAATCATTTCCAAATTAGAGCTACTACCCGAAACCATTAAAGATTTTCTTATCAATCACTGTGGTATCATCGAGGAAGAACTTATTCAATTAATCATGGGTAATCCCGAAATATAG
>MWBQ01000166.1 GCA_002069605.1 Candidatus Atribacteria bacterium ADurb.Bin276 | reverse complement strand
TTCCTATTTTTCGCGATTTTTCGATAGCCGGATTTATTTCCTTGATTTCTTCTTGGCCCAACAAGCCATTTTCTCCCCCGTGAGGATTGAGAGCAGCAACAGCAATTTTAGCTGAAAAAAGCCCGATAGAATTCAAATATTGATTCATTTCGAGTAAAAATTTATAGACCTTCTCCTTTTTTACTTCCTTGACTGCTTCTAAAAGCGAAAGGTGACGGGTAAGAAAAAAAACTCGCAGTTGATCAATTTGAAACATGGTAAGTGCAACGGAGCTTTTGGTTAACTCTTTAAAAATTTCAGTGTGTCCGATATACGGAACAGCAGCAAGATGCAGCGCTTCCTTGCTGATGGGTGCAGTCACCACTGCATCGACTTGTTCTTTTAAAGCTAACTGGATAGCAGTCTGAATATATTCAAAGCTGCTTTGTCCCGATTGAGAAGAGATCTCTCCCCATCGAAAGGAAGATAAATCAACATTGCTGCAATCAAGAAGATAAGGCCCTGGACTTGAAATTGATTCAGTAAATTTTTGCCAATTGATCGATGTTTTAGTGACCTCCTCGGCTTGACTCAAAACCTTTCGGTCACCAACGACCAGAGGAATAGCAGGGAATTCCCAGTTTTGCAGAGTTTGTACAATAATTTCTGGTCCGATGCCACTAGGATCCCCCAAGGTAATAGCAATAACCGGTAATCTTGAATTCATAACTCACTCCGAGCAGCAATGATTCTTTTTATACCCTCTTCAATTTCTTCTTTTTTCCTACAAATAGAAATGCGAATAAATCCATCTGAACTTTGTCCAAAAGTATCACCCGGTGCAACGGCGACATGGCTTTTTTGGAGTAATTTTTTACAAAATTCAAGTGATTTCATGCTAAATTCTCTGATATCTACCCAAACATAATATCCTCCACCAGGACGATATACTTTAAACCCAGCCTTTTCCAAACCTGAGCAGCATAAATCGCAGTTTTGCCGATAAGAATCTACCATCTTTTTAATCTCTTCTTCAGGCATATCTAAAGCAATTTCAGCCGCCTTTTGCGAGAGATGAGACGTACAGGCAATCATATATTCGGAAACTTTCATTAAATGAATTAATAGATCCTTCGGAACCACCATATACCCTACCCGCCAACCCGTTAAGGCATAGGTTTTAGAAAAGGAAAAAATACTGATCAACCTTTCCGGTCGAACATAACGGTACATTCCAAAATGCTCACCCTGATAGATATATTTTTCATAGGCTTCGTCGGATACAACTACCAGATTGTATTCCTCGGCTAAATCTGAGATCGACTGCATAACTTTTTCAGGAAAAACTACACCTAATGGATTAGATGGAGTATTGACTAAAATCATTTTCGTTCTTGGAGTGATTGACTTACGAATTGATTCAAAATCAGGCAAGTAATTATTCTCTGGTAAGAGAAAATATCTTTTTATTCGTCCTCCGCTCAGTTCAACCTGTGAGAAATGATTGGTAAAACCTGGATCAGGAATCAATGCTTCGTCTCCTGGATCTAAAATGGTTCGAAAAGCCACCACAGTTCCAAATAGTGAGCCAGGGAGAATGACTACATCATCAGCTTCAACTTTCCAATTTTTTTCTTTCAACAACTTCTTTGCTATTTTATCTCTTAAGGAATGGATACCAACAGTGGGTGTATATTTAATATCTCCTTTGGAATAAAATTCTTTTAAACCTTCTAAAATAAAACTTGGGGTGGGAAAATGAGGCTCTCCAATCTCCAAGTGAATCGCATCAGGAATAGTCAGAGCCATCCCCATGAGTTCTCGTATTCCCGAACGGGGTAATTTCGCTACATCATCAGCAATATTTACCATCATGACCTCCTATTGAAAAGACAGTATTGGAATGCTTTCTATAAGCTTCATTTCAAAACACTAAATCTTGAATCTCAATCCAGGCTTTCACCCTCATCTTGACCTTTTTGCTTTGCTTTCCTCTCCCCTGGTGGGAGAGGATTAAGGTGAGGGGGCACTTAGATTTCTTCACCAAGTTAAATTTCTTAACAACCAATCTGGATCTCAATCTAGGAATCTAAACTTTCACTCTCATCTTGACCTTCTCCCATCAAGAGAGAAGGAACCTAAATGATGCGTCATCCTGAGCAGTGCTTTTTCTCGTGAGAATCTTATCCGACGCTACCGGCGTCATCCTGAGACCTCGCTTTTTGAGGGCGTGAGGATCTCATCTTCAAGTTTTTATAAAGAAAAAAACAAAAAAATGAGATTGCCACGTCGCATAAAACGCTCCTCGCAATAACGGTTTTTGACAAATGTTTTCATCTAAGTCTATTTAAAAAGGCTTTTCTGGAACCTTCTCCCAATCGGCAAGAAAATTCTTTATACCAATATCAGTAAGAGGATGCTTGATTAAGCTCTTGATCACCGAATAAGGTATGGTAGCAACATGAGCTCCAATTTTAGCTGCTTCAACAACATGCATCGGATGACGAATCGATGAGGCTATGATTTGGGTATTAAACCTATAGTTATCGAGAATGATTTTGATATCTCGAACCAAATTCATCCCGTCCGAGGAAACATCATCTAAACGTCCTAAGAAAGGACTCACATAAGTAGCTCCAGCTTTCGCTGCCATAAGAGCTTGTAATGGATTAAAAATAAGAGTGGTATTGATTTTAATATTATCTTGAGACAAGGTTTTGATGGCTTTTAATCCTTCAGGAAGGATGGGTATTTTTACCACGATGTTCGGTGCCCAGCCGGCAAGTAGACGTCCTTCGCGAATCATACCTTCGGCTTCGAGACTCACCACTTCAGCAGAAACAGGACCCTCCACAATATTACAGATCTCCATAATGACTTCTTTAAAACCTCTCCCGGTTTTAGCTACCAAAGTTGGATTGGTGGTAACACCATCTAAAACTCCCAATTGTAAGGCATCCTTAATTTCTTCCACGCTGGCAGTATCAATGAAGAACTTCATTGCTTCAACCTCCCTTCATTGGTTTTGAAGATTATTAATTGCTTTTTATATGGATTTGGCTACTTGGCTCTGATAATGATATTGTACCCCAAAACCTTTCGTCCTTCATAGCTTCATTTTAGAAATGATAAAGGGCTCAATATTTTTTGAAAATTTCATCCTCTTCCTTTATTTTCTTTGGTATGGATAGCAATTGTTTGAACTTTCCTCAGTTCTATCCTGAAAATACCATCAAACAAATTCCCACATTGAGGGGGGTTAGGGGGGTGTGCCTTTAATTCGTCATCTTGAGCGGTGCTTTCCCGCGTGAGGATCTCATTTTTATTATATTATAATTTTAGTAATGATTTAAAAGGATGAGATTCTCACGTCGTCCGGTAGAAGACACCGGACTCCTCAGAATGACAAAGTGGATGGTAGAGATTGCCAC
>MWBQ01000165.1 GCA_002069605.1 Candidatus Atribacteria bacterium ADurb.Bin276 | reverse complement strand
TTCTATTTTTACAAGAACTTCATCCTTTTTTAAGGGTGGAATTTCTTCTTGCTCAATAACAAAAGTTTTTGGCGATATGAGTTTGGCAACTTTTCTTTTCATCCTATTCCTCCATTGATAGGGGTTTATTAAAAATTAAATTACCATCCATTTTAACCTTTCATGGCTTTTATAGCTATACAATAAAGACAGTAGTGTGTAATGAATATACAGTCAATAATTTAATATAAAAAATAGGACAAAATAAAATTAGAAATTAAGTAATAAAATTCATAATTTTACCGATAACTTTAAATAAGGAATATTAGATAAAGTTTTTAAAAAAAAGTATTTGATTTTTAAAAAATATCAAAGGAGAAAAAAATGGCAAAAAAACGTCAATTCTTGTTTACCAAATCATTCTTTTTCATTTTTTTTATAATGAGTTGTATATTTCTTCTTTCAATTACTTCTTTAGCCAGCAATAATATTAATCCTCCTGATCAAGAAACATTACAGAAAATTCTTACTGATTTTGAAGACTATGCTGAACAAGCTCGTCAAGATTGGGGAGTCCCTGGAATGGCTATATCGATCGTCCAAGGAGATGAAATGATCTATGCCAAGGGCTTTGGAGTAAAAAAAGTTGGAGAAAATGATCCAGTTGATGAAAAGACAATTTTCCAGATTGGCTCAACTTCAAAAGCCTTCACCGCAGCCTTAGTCGCCATGATGGTCGACGAAGGAAAGCTTCACTGGAAAGATAAAGTAATTGACTATCTCCCTGATTTTCGAATGTATGATCCCTGGGTAACCCGAGAATTTCTCATCAATGATGCTATGGCTCAACATAGTGGTATGCCTGGGTATGCAGGTGATTTCCTTTCTTTCATTGGCTATGGTCGTGAGCATATTATAAATTCTATTCGTTATATTCAACCCATAAGTAGTTTCCGCTGTGAATTTGCTTATATGAACAATCTTTTTTTAGTTGCAGCATCTTTAGTAGAAAAAGTTTCTGGAAAAACCTGGGAAGAGAATTTACAAGAAAGAATATTGGATCCATTAGGAATGAATGATACCACTTGCATCCAAGATGGTTTTACCCAAGCTCCAAATGTTGCCTATCTCCATCAAAATTTAAAGGGTCAAGCGAAAGTGCTCCCGATGGATTGGCAATATATTGATTGGGTGTATACCTATTCTCCTGCTGGTGGGATTAATTCGAATGTTATCGATATGGCAAAGTGGATGGTCCTTCAACTTAATGAAGGAGTTTATGAAGGAAAACAGCTTGTCAGCAAAGAAAATATTCAATACATGCATTCTCCCAAAACCATATCAGATGGAAACAACTTTTATGATTTTGCTTGGATTACGACAAAATATGAACCCTATCCTCTAATTTGGCACAATGGAGGAACTTCTGGCATTAAATCTGTAATACAGATTATACCTGAGGCTAAATTGGGAATTGTCGTTCTGACCAATATGTCCGATACATCACTTCCCGAGGCATTGGGAAAACAGTTTGTTGATCTTTATTTTGGTAACCCCTCAAAAGACTGGAGTGCAGAAAGCCTAAAAGCATATAAAGAGACTCTATCCCAGGAAGCTAAAATTCCTGATATTCCCAAGGAAAAACCTCTTCCTTTGGAGTTCTATATTGGTGAATATGCAAATCCCGTTTACGGTGAAGTTGTGGTGAGTATTGAAGGTGATAACTTAGTATTTACCCTCGGGCCTAAACAAATCAAGGTTGTTTTACAGCCATGGAACCGAGACACTTTCACGTCTTCTTTAACAGATTATTTAGATGAAGCGGGATTTGTACACTTTCAAGTTGATCCCTTGGGAAAAGCATATAAGATGACTGTTGATATGCTTAACGACGGAAATATTGGGTGTTTTGATCGAATTGTTGACGAATAAAATTAAATATCAATAACTTCTTCTTCAAAATCCTCCCCTTTATCAAGGGGAGGATTTTTTGTAAACCTCGTCAAGAGATCGTTGTTTGTTCTTATTCTTTTAATTCTTCTACGGGTATAAGAATTTCGGTAAGTAACTCCTCAATTGGTGTCGTAGTAGGATCATTATGATAGATTTCTCGAGTAGGATAAACAATTTTATAATGATTTTGAACTAACCAGGAATGAATTGACTGGTAAACAGCATTCATGCCTTGATAAGGACCTTTGAACATGATTCGTGCCGCTTTAATTTTTGGGAATTGGTTATTGGAATATTGGGCATTGTCCACTGGCCAAGCGACCTCGGTTAAGATCTTTCCTAAAGGTTGTTTAAAATCCACATTTTCTAAATAATAAAGGACAATTAGCGGTCCGGCGGGCTTCCCCCCCATTTTGGTTAGTTCAACAACAGAATTATGTATGAGTTGTGGTAATTCCTGGGAAAAGTCTTGGATTTCCTTTTTCACAGAAAATACCAATACTTCGGGTACTTCAATTACTTCGATTTCAAAGGATTGACTGGTTGTCGATTGATTCTGACTAAAAGCAATTGGTCCAATAAGTAAAAAGTTCGTAGTTAAAAAAATAAAAAGGAACACCAACTGGAAATTTTTCATAAACTTCCTTCCTCCTTAGTTATCTTTGGTGCAGAAAATACCTAATTGAGCGTTTTTATTCATTATACCATTAAGAAATTAGGAATAAAGATTAGTTAAGAATGATGTCATTCTTTATTGTTAGCTGTTTTCTGTTTATTGTATTAAAAGGATAGACCCTCATGCTGCTTAGAAGTACCAGGTGAAGATGAAAATCCAAGATTCGACATGCCATGGTATGTCGCTATAATAATTAGGCGTAATACATTGCGTCCTACATTTTAAAATTCCCTTGAAGGGGCTTGATTTATTATACTCGTTTTAAATCCGTCATTGCGAGGAGCCCAACCGTCCTTTGGTTTAGCGACGTGGCAATCTCATTTAGCAATTTTTTTAAAAAAAATCAAAAGATGACCGATTAAAGGCACCCTCCCCGCCGTAAAACGGCACCCCTCCAAGGAGGGGAATTGTTAAATTCATTCCCCCATTGAGGGGGGATTCAGGGGGGTGTGCATTTCTTATTTTTTTTTGATCATTATTTACTCATTTCGGTATTTTCAGAATAGACCTTCATGCTTCCTAGCAGCACCAGATGATGATGAAAGCCCAAGATTCGGTATGCCACATGGTAGATCGTTACATTAACAAAAGAATGGGCACAATACATTGTGCCCCTAAATTTTTAATTCTTTGGTAGTGGCTTGATTTATCATACCCGTAGGTTTTCAGGATAGATAAAAAAATTTTCAATTTTTATTCCTTTTCCCGTATCAATGAACCTTTATTTTATTTTTTGTCCTTCCGTCTCTTAGACGATCAAGAAATGATGAAATTAATAATAAAAGTCTTCACTTGAGCGTTGAGACTTCGAGTTTTATTTTCAGAATAAAATAACTCAAAAATATCTTATTTATTTAACCAATCACTTATACCATATTTATTGGCAGTAAAATCTTTATCGTTAATTATTTCCGTAAAATTTCAATATCTTGGCGAACACTATTTTCTTCCGGATCATAAGCTTCGATCGATATTATATTTTTCCCTCTATTCAATGGCAACTCGACACGTAGTTGGTAAACCCCATCAGCTAACCATCTAATATCTTGTTTTAAAACTCTCTTACCATTCAAATAAACTCTTTCGAGATTTCCTTTCAGATCGGCAACTAAAATTATTTTCGAAGATGAAACGACTGTGCCAGAAAGGGGTGCAACAATTTCTATTGAGAGCGGTAAAAAATCATCTATTTGGGGGGGTTTTAATTCTTCAACCAATAACTTTTCATAAGTTTTTACAAATGTCGATCTTTCGCCAAAATCCTGTCCTCCACCAAAAACAAAAATTGTGCCATCTACCGTAGCCGCTCCAAAACCCCAGCGAGGAGTATTCATTGGAGAAAGCGAATCCCAAGTCTCACTCTCAATATCATAAACATCTACCGAAGCTAAATGTCCTACATCATCATTATATCCACCAATTATATAGACCTTTTCTCCAACAAGAAGAGCTTGGCAATTTTCTCTTGGTGTCGGCAAATGAGTCCCTTTACTCCAAGAGTTAATCCTGGTGTTCAATATGTAAAGGGTATCAAGAATTTTTCCACTCTCATCAACCCCACCAAATATAAAAATCTTGTCCCCAAAAGAGGCAATCCCAAAATTATACAAGCTCTCTTTCATAGTTGGCCCCAATGACCACTCATTTTGAACTGGATCATAAATTTCAACAGCATTGGTATTATGAAAATCAACCGTTCGACCACCAATTACATAAATTTTATCGTTGGACACAGCGCTCTCCATCCATCCTCTTCGGGAAGGGAGCGGTTTCCCTTTGCTCCAAGTATTGTTTTCAGGATTGTATATTTCAACGGTATTCATAAAAAACCGACCATCTTCTCGGTATCCCCCGATGACATATATTTTCCCTTGATAGGCCGAAGCAGCAAAGTTGGTTTTCTTTTCTTTCATTGGATTTACTGGCATCCAAGCATTATTTTTTGGATTGTAAACATCTACTAAATTGGTGGTACCCTTTTCTGAAGATACCCCACCAAGAAGATATATTTTTCCATTCAGCTCAATAGCCTTAAAATTTACTCTTCCGTTAAGGGGGATAGTTCCTATTTGAATCCATTTTTCCGAAGCGAGCACATAAAAAGAAAAAACTGTAAAGAAAAAAACTAATAACATCAATAACCACAATTTCATTTTCATCCAAATCGAACCTCCCAAAATCTATGGGTTAATAAGAAACTTTTTTATCTAATCCTTTTTATTTTTTAAAATCCTTTAGTGGCGGTTCTTTTAATCAAACTGTGGTAAGGCATCCTGAGTTGGTGGTGATGGTTGAACACTTGGTTGGTCAAACTGGGGAAGGTTGGTTTGAGGTGTTTGTTCAGGAATCAATGGAAGCTGCTGCTCCGGCACTAAAGGTGTTGGTTGTTGGAAGGGTTGTTGCTGGAAGGGTTCCTGTTGAGGGAAAGGTTGTTGTTGCTGGAAGGGTTCCTGTTGAGGGAAAGGTTGTTGTTGTTGGAAGGGTTGTTGTTGCTGGAAGGGTTGTTGTTGTTGGAAAGGTGTTGGTTGAACTGCCATGAAACTAAACGAACCTAATACTTGACTAAATACAGCTTGATACTGCTGATATTTGTTAGCATCGGAAGTGCATTGAAGTATGTAGGCTTGATTTTGATTAATAATATAGACAACTAAAAACGCCATGTTCATCTGTTGCATTGAACCAGTATAAAGGGCATACTTCGCTGGCACATTTCCTAGGGTAATGTTTTGTGACTGAACAACTTGAAGGTTAGGTATCTGGCTTTGGGATTGTTGAGTATACATATTAGCAAGAGTGTCAAGGTCCATTTGGTATTGAAGGGGAAAAATCATAATTGAAATGTTTTCTTGAAAGAAGTCTTGTTGTGACTCCATTGGAGAAATAAAATATATCACTTCTTGGCCATAAAAATCTTGTGCACTCTGTTGCCATCCAGCTGGAACTTGAATAGAAAATCCCTTCTGGGGGTTTTGATAAGGAACAAAATTCTGCCCATAAGCTATAAACGAGAGACTCAAAACTAATATCACTATTAAAATAAAAGTATTTTTTTTATACATACTATGACCCTCCTTTTTCTCAGACCAATTTTTCTTTTCTTTTAAAAATTTTTTCTTAATATGATTATAATTTCCACCATCCTATAAAACAATATTCAATATTTGATTGCCTTTTATATTTTTATTCCAAGAAAGAAATATTTCCGTTGAAGAGTGGTTTTTATTTGTATTCTGTTAATTAAATCCTTTAGGAGGTTATACAAATGATTAAATTCTTTTCAATAAAAAGTTTGATTATCAATTTCATAATTGGTTTTATACTTTTTAGTGGAGTTGCTTTTGCTCATCCCCCTTCAACAATTAATGCAGCCTTTGACCAAGATACTAAAATTTTAACCGTTCAAGCTCTTCATAATGTTCCCAATCCAACCGGTGATCACTATATTCAAGAGATTAAAATTAAACTCAACGGAAAAGATATGGTCCTTCAATATTTCCTTACTCAATCCTCCTCAGGTGTTCAAGAAGCCCAGTATCTTTTTATTGATGCCAAATCTGGAGACACTATTGAAGTTTACGCTCTTTGCAATAAATTTGGCGATAAAACTATTACTCTTAATATTGATTAATACAAATTAAAATTGGTTTTACACAATTGACATTTTGCTGAATTCTATTTAAAATTTTATTGTGGGCTCTGAGGAACTGGTGTGCGAAAAAGCCTCAACAAGAGAGTTTGTCTCTCTCAGTAAGCTCTGTAGTGAGTGAGCGATTATAATGGCGAATGTCAGGTGTCTTAAACCGACAGAAAACGCATGCGGTTTGTTAGAGCCCATTTTTTATTTTATTTCCGCTAAAAATATGCTATCAGCTCATTCATATAAACTAATCATCTATATATAAAAACCCTCAAAGCGCTTTTTGCATATATTCTTTTATTATCATGATTACCCAATCAATTTTCCTTTTATCGATCCAATAATGAGTAACCAAGCGATATTCTTCTGCCATAGGAGGATTGATTTTAACATTTTTTTTACTCAAAAAATGAACGAAGGCATTTGAATCAAAATTTCTCTTTTGAATTCGGAAAAAAACCATGTTTATATCAAGTCGGTCATCAAAAACTTCCAATCCGGGGATTTCTCCGATCTGATTTGCTAAATATTGGGCATTTTCGTGATCAACAACAAGCCGTTGAACCATTTTTTCCAATGAAATTATTCCGGCAGCAGCTAAATATCCACTTTGACGAAGACCACCACCCATCAATTTACGATTTTTTCGAGCCCGGTCAATAAAGAATTTACTTCCCGCTAAAATTGAACCAATCGGTGCACATAAACCCTTAGAAAGACAAAACATCACCGAATCACAGGATTGGCTTATATCGGTCGCATCAATTTTCAATGCCAAGGCAGCATTAAAAATTCGAGCTCCATCAAGATGAATTGGTATACCTAATGACCTACTATATTTAAAAATTTCTTTCATATCGGATAGAGGTATTACCTTCCCTGAAGAATGGGCATTTTCAAGGCATATTAAACCAGTTCGTGGATTATGGATATCCCCATCACGAAAACGGCGTTGCAGATCTTTAATAGTGATACGACCATTAACATCAGGGATACATCGTAACTGAACTCCGGCGATTACCGCTGATGCTCCAACCTCGTGCATAACAATATGATTACTCTCTGGTATGAGTACTTCATCACCTCTATCGGTGTGGGAAATCAGAGCTAATTGATTTCCAAAGGTCCCTGAAGGAACAAACAATGCAGCATCTTTCCCAACCATTTTTGCGGCTAATTCTTCTAACTGCCGCGTAGTAGGGTCATCTTGATATACATCGTCACCTACATCAGCTTTAACCATGGCATCTAACATTTCTTCAGTAGGATGAGTTACAGTATCACTTCTTAAATCTATCCATTGGCTATGGTAGTGGTTAAAAGTTAACAACTTATGTCACTTCCTCCTTTTTTAAATCAGTTGAATCATCAACTCTTTTTAATCATTGCTTGATATAATTGTTCGGTTTTTCTTACTACTCGATCTGGTGATACGCCAAGCTGTTCAGCATACCAAACTGCTCCTCCAGCACCAACACCCTCCTTGACGTATCCTTTTTCATAATCAGCAAGACCAGAATAGGGTGATTGGCTAAAATCGAGTGGTGCAGAATAAATTTCAACCTGAACTTGTTTGGCAAGGTCAAGAAAATGGGCATACTTGTCACGAACCACATAAGTTGTCGTGGCAACCAAGAGGGGTTTATCATATCCAGCTTGTCTAAGTAAAGCGGCTACTGCCAACATTTGAGTTCCACCGGCAAGTATGATATCAGTTTCTTCTAAAACACCAGTTACCATGCCAAATACGGTAGCTTGCATTGGATCTCCCAGTTCACGAAGGGCTTCAATTGGTTTCCCACGCAAATCACCGAATTTGATTCCGATTCTCTTGGCAGCATTTTCCCAAATTTGATCTTTCAGCTGGGATTGATTGGACCAGCCGATGAAACCATGCCATTATAACCTAAGGCTTTTAAAATCAAATAGGCAGTAGTAGTTCCACCGGGTAGTGATTCAGCAATAACGATCTTTTTTGTAGATTTCCCTAAAACTTGACCCAATGACTTGGACTTTTCAATTAACAATTCTACTTTGGTAACTGCTTGATTGGTTTGTGGATCTTGCCCAGGATCCACATTCATTTCAACATAGGGAACCACCGGCGGGAGGTACGTTCCAGAACGAACAATTAAAATGGGAAACCCAGCTTCACAATAAGCAGCATGAGTAATTATCGCCGGTGTTGGGTGCCCTTGAGGATCAACGGGAATTGCATCGATGACATAGGGCTTTCCCCATAAAAGCAGATCTGCATCAGCCGGGGCAGTATAAGGAATAACCTTCGGATTTAAGCCGGCTATTGAAACTCCAGGTATTTTACTGACATCACTCCCACTTATCACTAATACAAACATTCCAATTAATCCTCCTCGTTATTTGTAATTTTAGCGACTATTCGCTTTTTTTATTAGTTCCATTCGATATTTTTCAGCATCGAGATTTCTGATCTCATCACATTCTTTTGATGTCAAAATTCGAGGTTCGCCAAATTGTTTTGCTGCAATTAATATCCTGGCTGATTCTTCAATCAATTCGGTTCTTTGAAACGCTTCTTTTAGGTTCTGACCGACAGTCAATGCACCATGGCCGAGCATGAGAACCCCATTTTTGTCTTTAACTTGGCTTTGAACCGCCCGGGCTAATTCAGCAGTGCATGGAGTCACGTAGTCAATATAACCTAATGATCCTAAATAAGCGACAAAATCAGGGAACATTGGTCCAATTCGTCCTCCTCCGGCAATAACCCCTATAGTTAGAGGAGGGTGGGTATGAACAACGGCATTGATATCAGGCCTTCCCAAATAGCAGAACCAGTGCATAACAACTTCTGAAGAAGGCCGGCCATCAGATACGGTTTTTCCGGTTTCGAGATTTACTGCAATATAATCTTTTGGCTCTAATTCATCAAATCCTAATCCACTGGGTGAAATCAACATAATATCTTTATATCGAGCGCTGATATTGCCACCAGCACCAACCACTAATTTTTTTTCAATGATCTTCCGACCCCAATAAACTAACGCTTCTCGAAGCTCTTTTTCATCCATTGCTTCTCACCTCATTTTTTTAATTAAATTTAGAAATAATCTTAACAATATTGATTAATGGTTTTCACTCGTTCCTGTTATAAAGCTAAAACCATCATGCCGAATAAGGCACCAGATGAAAATGAAAATAGCTATCTCAATCCGTCATTCTAAGGAGCGTCTTGTGCGACGTGAGAATCTCATCCACCCACTCCGTCATTCTGAGGAGCGTCTTGTGCGACGTGAGAATCTCATCCTTTAAAGTATTTATGAAGAATAAAAAACCTAAAAAGATGAG
>MWBQ01000164.1 GCA_002069605.1 Candidatus Atribacteria bacterium ADurb.Bin276 | reverse complement strand
GTGGAGTGTGTACCGCCGGATGTCCGGTAAGTGAAGTGGAGAGCGATTTTAATCCCCGCCGAATTATTCATCAAATCTTAGTTGGAGATCGTGAGGGAATTTTAACCTCAAAGGCAATCTGGATGTGTATCGGTTGTTATACTTGCACTGCTCACTGTCCGCAAGATGTTGAATTCACCAATCTTCTGAAAGTTCTCCGGCGAATAGCGGTGGAAGAAGAATATGTTGATTCTCATTGGTTAAAAATGATTGAAGGGATTGACCGGCATACCCAAAAGCTCCGTCGTGATTTGATTTCCCACCTCTGGGAAGAGAAGAGTATTCACTCGGTTAATGACTTCGAAAAATTCTATGAAAATGAAATCAAAAAATTGGCCTGGGTAAAGGAGAATAATAATCATGACCTTGAATAAAACCGGCCGGGTCATGGTAGTGGGAGGAGGTATAGCCGGAATCCAGTCATCTCTTGATTTGGCTAACTCCGGTTTCCATGTTTATTTAGTTGAATCGTCACCCACCATCGGAGGCCTCATGGCTCGACTCGATAAAACCTTTCCGACCAATGACTGTGCAATGTGTATTCTGTCTCCCAAATTAGTGGAATGCGGTCGTCATCTCAACATCGACATTTTATCCTATTCCGAAGTTGAGGAGATTGAAGGGCAGCCGGGACAGTTTACCGTAACCGTTCGAAAAAAAGCCAGGTATATCGATGTATCCAAGTGTACCGGATGTAGCGATTGCGTAGGGGTTTGTCCGGTCGATCGACCGAATGAATTTGAGAATTTTCTCAACACACGAAAGGCTACCTTCCGACCGTTTCCACAAGCTTTTCCCAATGCTTTTACCATTGAAAAAAAAGGAACCGCAAATTGTCAAGCTGCCTGCCCCTTGGAACAGAAAGCTCAGGGATATATCGCCCTAGTAAAAAATCAACGTTATGAAGATGCCCTTCGCACCGTACGGCTGGATAATCCCTTCCCGGCAATTTGCGGTAGAGCCTGTCATCATCCCTGCATGGAAAAGTGTCAGCGTGGTGTACTGGATGAACCCTTGGGAATACCCTCGATTAAAAGATTTTTATCTGATTATGAAACTGCTCATCAAATCAAGGTATTACCAGAACCGGAAAGCGCAAAGCCCCAAAAAGTGGCTATTGTTGGTGCCGGTCCCAGTGGATTAAGCTGTGCTTATTTTCTTGCCCTAAAAGGATATTCTGTCGAAATCTTCGAGGCTAAAGACCAACCGGGTGGAATGATGGTCTATGGAATACCCGCCTATCGACTTCCTCGGGAAGTGGTCTCTCGAGACATCGAAACCATTCTATCCCTGGGAGTTTCAATTCATTATGGAAAAAAGTGGGGTAAGGATTTTACCCTTGATCAATTATTTGAGCAAAACTTTCAAGCGGTTTATTTGGCCTGTGGAGCTTGGAAGGGGATGAAAGTTGGAGTCGATGGAGAAAATCATCCCCGAATCATGGATGGACTTTTCTATTTAGATCAAGCCAATAGCGGTGAAGAGCTCCCCCAAGCTCAAGAGGTAGTTATCGTTGGAGGAGGCAATGTTGCCATCGACTGTGCCCGAACCGCTCTACGGCGTGGTGCCAAAAAGGTATCCATCTACTATCGTCGTTCCCGGGAAGAAATGCCAGCTCGAGACGAAGAAATCGAAGATGCCCAGGAAGAAGGGATTGAATTCTTCTATTGTGCCAGCCCCCGTGCTTTTGCCGAACGGGATGGTTCTCTATACATGGAAACCTTTGTCATGAGGCTCTGCGCTCCAGATGAATCAGGAAGACGAAGACCGGAAGTTATTCCAGGATCAGGATATGAAGTGGCTGCCGATCTCTTCATATTAGCTATTGGTCAGGAAGTCGACATCCCCGACGAGGGTCTGGAAAAAACTCGAAGAGGAACCATTAAAACCAATGAAAAGCTGGAAACATCCCGTCAAGATGTGTATGCCGGTGGTGATTTGGTAATGGGACCTTCTACTCTGGTTGAATCAATCGCTCATGGCAAAAGAGCTGCTCAAGTTATCGATGCGAAGTTTACTGAAAGGGAGTTTACTGTAGAACGCCGTCGCCCAGCACCTCTTAGTATCCCCTGGAACACTATCCGAAAAAACCGGACTCATATGTCAAAAGTGCCGGTTTTGAAAAGAGTCAACGATTTTCGTGAAGTTGAATTAGGATATACTGAAAAAGAAGTCCTTGAAGAAGCCACCCGCTGTCTTTCTTGTGGGGGTTGTTCCGAATGTATGCAATGTGTTTTTTCCTGTCAACGGAACGCCATTGACCATACCATGAAAGATACCAGGGAAAAGATAGAGGTTGGTGCCATTATTTTTTCCTCAGGAGCTGAAGCCTTTAATCCCACCGAGAAATATCGGGAACTTGGTTATCGGAAGTTTTCCAATGTTATCACTAGTTTGGATTTTGAAAGAATACTCAACGCTTCCGGACCATTCTCGGGCAAAGTCCAACGCCCATCAGATCGAAAAACTCCTAAAAAAATTGCCTTTGTACAATGTATTGGCTCAAGGGATCCAGAAAGAGGAAAATCCTACTGTTCCTCGGTTTGTTGTATGTATGCTATCAAAGAAGCTTTGGTTGCCAAAGAACATTTGGCTATTGAACATCATGAAGAACAGCCAGTTGAAGCTGGCTGCAGTTGCGGAACCGACTTTCCCAATGGTGAAGGAACTACCAACCAAAACCTGACCTTGGCAAGTTCATCAGAAGAATTTTCGGCCACAGTGTTTATGATCGATATGCGAGCCTATGGAAAAGATTTCGAAAAATACTATCAACGAGCGAAACGGGAAGGGATTCGGTTCATTCGGGGGAAGGTTGATCGGGTTAAGGAATTAGATAACGGTGACCTCGAAGTTGCCTTTGTTGACAATCAGGGGAACTTCCAGAAAGAAAATTTCGAGCTTTTGATTCTCTCGGTTGGACTTCAAGTTGAACCGGAAAAATTGGCTCAGCTGGAAAAATTAGGACTTTCGATTCGTCCAGAGGGTTTTCTTTCCACTGATCCCACCAATCCCATCCAAACCACCCGCCAAGGGGTTTGGGTTTGTGGTACTTTGGCTGGTCCGAAAGATATTCCTGATACGGTAATGGAAGCCAGTGCTGCCAGCTGTGATGTTGCCGGATTTCTTCATTCCGCCCGCTTTACCCAGGTAAAAGAAAAAGCCTATCCCCAACAACGAGACGTTTCCAGCGAACCGCTTCGAATCGGAGTTTTCATCTGCCGCTGTGGAATCAATATCGGTGGAGTGGTGGAAGTTCCGAAAGTGGTTGAATGGGCAAAAAGCCTTCCCGGTGTAGTCTATGCCGAGGAAAATCTCTATACTTGTTCCCAAGATACCCAAGAGCGGATTAAAGAAAAGATATTAGAACTCAACCTCAACCGGATTATCGTGGCTTCCTGTTCACCACGAACTCATGAACCGCTCTTCCGGGAAACGCTCAAAGAAGCTGGTCTCAATCCCTATCTCTTTGAAATGGCGAATATACGAGACCAGTGTTCCTGGGTTCACCAACAATCTCCTGATGATGCCACCGATAAATCACGAGATTTGGTTTCTATGGCGGTTGCTAAAGCAACGTTGTTAGAACCCCTTACCCCCATGCTTCTCCCCTTGGAGAAATCTTTATTAGTTCTCGGAGGAGGCTTAAGTGGCATGACCGCCGCTCTGGAAGCCGCTCATCAGGGATTAAAAGTTTTTTTGGTGGAAAAGGAAGCAAAATTAGGAGGAAACTTACAAGGTTTTCAGAAAAAAATCAATATAGAAGGAACTCAACTCACTGAACTATTGAATTCTATGAAAGACCAGATCACCAATCATCCCAACATTGAAGTTTATCTCAATGCCCAGGTTAAAGAGGTCAATGGATTCGTGGGTAATTTTGAAAGTACTATTTTGCAAGCTGGTGTGGAAATTCCGGTGAAGCACGGTGGAGTTATTGTCGCTACCGGTGCCCATCAATATCAGCCTCAAGAATTTCTTTATCAAAAAGATCACCGGGTTCTCACTCAAACTGAGTTAGAAAAACAAATTGATCAGGATGATTTCTCCACAGTCACATCAGTAGTAATGATCCAGTGCGTCGGTTCTCGAAGTGATGATCATCCCTGGTGCAGCAAAATATGTTGTGGCACCGCAATTAAAAATGCACTAACCATTAAAGAAAAGAGTCCAGACACCGAAGTGTATATCCTCTATCGAGACCTGAGAAGTTACGGTCTTCAGGAAAAATACTATCGGGAAGCACGAAACCGAGGTGTGGTTTTTGTTCGCTTTGAGGATGATGACCCCCCCGAAGTTGTACAGCAAGGTTCTCTTCTCCAAGTAAAGGTCAATAGTTCGGTGTTTCAGGAAAGTGTAACGCTTCCAGCTGGTTTGGTAGTGCTTAGCGCCGGGATTGTTCCTCTTGAAACCAACGTTGCCATCGGTAAAATGTTGAAGGTGCCTCTTAATCAGGATGGATTTTTCTTGGAAGCCCATGTTAAGCTACGACCGGTGGATTTTGCCACTGATGGTGTGTATGTTTGTGGTTTGGCCCATGGCCCAAAATCTGCTCTGGAAAGCATGTTGCAGGCTAAAGCTTGTGTAGCCCGAGCGATGAATATTTTAAGCAAAGATCAAATTCAATCGGAAGCCCAAATAGCCTATGTATTGAAAGAACGCTGTACAGCCTGTGGCGATTGTGAAAAAGTATGTGCCTATAAGGCAGTAAAGATTAATCAAGAAAAGAAGATAGCCGAGGTTAATGCCGCTCTTTGTAAGGGATGTGGTCTATGCAGTGCAACTTGCAAGAGTACCGCTATCAAAGTTCAGGGATTTGCTCCCGAACAGCTTATATCTGAGGTGGAATATTTATTATGATCGAATCGTCTTGGGAACCAAAAATTGTTGCTTTTCTTTGTCATTGGTGTAGCTATGCTGGAGCCGATTTAGCCGGGGTGAGTCGAATGCAATATCCTCCTAATATTCGG
>MWBQ01000163.1 GCA_002069605.1 Candidatus Atribacteria bacterium ADurb.Bin276 | reverse complement strand
GGTCTATTTTATTCTTTTATTTTAAAAGGAGGTTAAAGAATAAGTTAAACATTGAGAAAAAAAGCCATGAAAACCAAACGATGAATTCAAACTTTTTCAGAATAAGGAACGGAAAAAGCTGAAATGAGTTATAATGAAGTAGAAGATATTTGAAACAAGGATGTTGCTTATGCTTAAAATGAAAGTTCAAGGGCTCATGTTTGACCAAAAAAATTCTATGGCCGTCGTGGTTTTGATTGATGAGGAAGAAAAAAGAAGCCTTCCTATATGGATAGGCTTGTTTGAAGCGCAAGCGATTTTACTTGGTCTTCAGGAGGTAGACACTCCACGACCGCTTACTCATGATCTGATATCATCCATACTTCAAAAACTTGATACCAAATTGGATAAGGTAGTTATTACCAATATTATTGATAATACTTTTTATGCTTTGTTATATCTTAAAATGAATGAACAAGAGGTTACTGTGGATTCTCGTCCCAGCGATGGTATAGCATTAGCTCTGAAGACTGGTGCCCCGATTTTTATTTCCGAGGAAGTGATGAGTTCAACCACGGTAGCTATGGGGGATATTGACGATAAAGAAATTGAGGACTTCCGCAAATTTTTAGAAACTTTGAAACCTGAAGATCTTCAAAAATATTTGGGTCAGGATAAGTAAAAAACATTTGAGGATTACGGTGCTTTTCTTTTATAAAGAATTTTCACCAGGAGGCAAAGAATGACCATTGCGGTTGAGAATACTGATGGACAAATCCGGGTAAGTGCCAACGCTCTTAGTGAAGTTATTGCCCGAGAAGTTGTTCAAGTGCCTGGTGTAATAGATTCTTTTGAAAGTCTTCTCCATTCTATAAAGTTTTCAGAAAATGGACAATTTTTTCAAACCAATGATAAAATTGATGTCCAACATCGAAGCTTAGAAGCCAACATTACCATATCACTTGATCCGAACTGTATTTTTTGGAAAGTTGCCAGCGATGTGCAAAATAGAGTTTATTCGATTATTGAAAAGCAGTTTGGTTTTTCTTTAAAAAAGGTAAATATTGAAGTTGGAAAAGTAGAGTGGTCAATCACCTAATCAGCACTGGCAATATTTAAAGGAGGTTATTTCTTTTTTTAAAAAATAAAAAATTTGAAGGGGGGATGTACATTGTACAATCCCGAGGGTCTTTGTCAGGTTTGTCGGTACTGTGATCCTGAAAAGAAAAAAGTAGGCATTTATAGGTGTCTTTTAGGAGAACAAAAAGAGAGAACTGTACCGGTTGATAAATGTGATTATTTTTTCCCAGATCATCTTTCTACTCTTGAAGGGAACTCAGCAACGGTGAAAGGGTAGATTCTGACAAAGACCTAAAAAGAATGCTTGATTCGATAAAGTTAGGTCAAAATTTTTTAATTAATACTGGTGTATTGGAGAAAGTAATTGAGTTTTCTGATCTCACCAAGGATGATTGTGTGGTTGAAATAGGTACCGGAATGGGGAATCTCACCGGGTATTTAGCCCAATATGGTGGGGAAGTGTTGACTTTTGAAATTGACCCTATTCTTTACCAAAAAACTCTGCAAGAGTTGTCCTCTAATTCAAATATCCATTTTTTTAATCAGGATTTTTTAAAAGTTGATCTGCTTCAGATTTTAGCCCCGTTTTCTAAATACTCTTTCAAAGTTGTAGCGAATATTCCTTATAGTATTTCAACTGCAATTTGGTATAAAATCTTACAAATCCCAGTACTTTGGACAAGATTGGTTTTGATGGTCCAAAAAGAATTTGGCCAAAAAATTATGGCTCAACCCGGTGAGAAAAAACGAGTTCCCTTGTCAATTATTTTCCAAATGCGTTATCAAGTTCAGCAACGATTTGAGGTATCCCGGGGCAGCTTTCGGCCTATGCCCCGGGTAGATTCGGTGATTTTAAAATGCTTGCCCAGAGCTTATCCACCAGATATAAATACAATCAATAGAGTGGCAAACTTAGCTCAAGGTTTTTTTAAACAGAAAAGAAAGAAAATTTCCAACCTATTACGACCGATTATCGATCCGTTAATTATAAATGATGCCGGAATTCCAATCACCAAAAGACCAGAAGATTTAACCAATCTGGAATGGATAAGACTCTCAGAAATTCTAACTCAAACAAAGGAAGTAGAGCCATAATCATCAGCTTCTAAAACTTATTTTCGTTGATTTTTTTTTAGATTAGTATTATAATTAACTAAAATTATGGAGAACGAGATAATATTGCCAGTCCAGAGCGTTGACCAAATTAAAGCTTGGGTTTTGGAAAAAAAGGGGAAAGAAGTCCGGATCGAAGTTAATAAAGGTCGCAAAAAAACAGTGATAAGACAAGGAGTAATTGAGACTGCCTATCCGTTTTTTTTCACACTAAAGATGGATGTTGATGGTTGTTGCCAGCGGATTTCTTTTAATTATGTAGATATTCTTACCAAAACTATCGAGCTTGAATTGATATAGAAGATATATTTTTGTTTTTTATAACCTACTAAACAGCCGAAAGAGATAAAAGCTCTTCCTTCGAACTTCCACTTTTTTAGTTTCTTCTTTGATTATTTTTAATGGAAATTTGGTATTTTTTCTTTATAATGAAATTATAAGGAAGATTCAATTGATTTGATTTTGAAAGAATCCATTTAAAATTTCAAAAAATGATACAACCAACACGTTTTTTCCCATTTGATGTTAATACTCAGGAAGCGATTAGGATTCAAAGAAGCCTAACCCAACAGGTTTCTTTTTCTTTTCCTTTCCATCCTCAAGAAATACAATGCATAGCAGGTATAGATGTTTCTTATCTGGAAAAAAACCTTGGCTGTGCAGTTATTGTTACATTTTCTTATCCTGAACTTCAGGTCATTGAAGTTGTTCATTCGATAAAAAAAGTTCAATTTCCCTACATCCCAGGCCTTCTCTCTTTTCGCGAGGGACCAGTGGTAGCATCTGCTTTTCAACTTTTAAAAAGTATTCCTCAAATTTTCTTTTTCGATGGTCAGGGAATTGCCCATCCTCGAGGAGTGGGATTAGCCACTCATATGGGAATTCTTTATAATATTGTGTCAATTGGTGTCGCTAAAAGTCTGTTAGTAGGTCAGTATGTAGAGCCTCCCTCGGGAAAGGGCGAATATTCCTGGATTTTTTACCATGATCAAATAATTGGCGCCACTCTGCGGAGCAGGAAAGAAGTAAAGCCAATTTTTGTATCACCAGGCCATCGGATTGATTTACAAAATTCCCTTGAATGGACATTAAAGGTTACGGGCAAATATCGAATTCCAGAACCGACTCGAATTGCTCACCTTTATGCCGATAAAATAAAAAGGAATGAGGTGAAATTTCGTGAGTATCAATGATATAGCTTCATCGAATTTTGCCGAGGAACAACCAGCGGAACAACAGGATAAAGTCGTTATTACTGTCGTCGGTAAAGATCGTGTGGGCATTATAGCGGCGGTAACTTCTTTATTGGCTGAAAACCAAGTGAATATAGAAGACATTACTCAGAAAATTTTAAACGAATATTTTACCATGATATTAATTGGTGACCTAAGTCACTGCGCTATTTCTCTTGCCGATTTAAAAAAACACCTCATTCAAAAAGGTGAAGAAATCGGTGTCCAAATTTTTCTTCAACATACCAGTGTATTCCAAGCCATGCATCGCATTTAAAGCCGTGATTGAATCAGAAAAGGATAACGGTTTTTATTAAACCGATTAAAGTAATCGGAGGGATTATTGTGTTATATGATCGATCGGAAATTTTGGAAACAATACGAATGCTTGAAATTGAAAACCTTGATGTCCGAACGGTAACTCTGGGGATCAATATTTTAGATTGTCGAGGAAAAGACGTCATAGACACCTGTCGAAATGTGGTCAATAAAATTCGTTCTTATGCTCAATCCCTTCATGATGTTGTTGAAGAAGTATCGCTTCGATTTGGAATTCCAATTGTAAACCGTCGCTTGGCTATTTCTCCGGTTTCTCTTCTTTTTGGAAAAGACCAAGTTAATGGTCCGGTTGAACTTGCTCTTCTTCTCGATCAACTCTCTCGAGAAATTCGGGTCGACTTTATTGGTGGTTTTACGGCTTTAGTTCAAAAAGGAATAACTCCAGCTGCAGAACATCTCATCCATTCCTTACCAGCTATTTTGACTCAAACCGAACACATTTGTTCTTCAGTCAATGTGGCATCGACCCGAAGCGGTATCAATGTCGATGTTATTTTATTATTAGGTAAAATTATTAAAGAAATTGCTCATTTAAGTCAGGACAAAAATGGAATTGGTTGCGCCAAGTTGGTGGTTTTTGCCAATGCGCCCGAAGACAACCCTTTTATGGCAGGCGCTTTCCATGGGCTAGGTGAAGGAGATGCGGTTATTAACGTCGGTGTGAGCGGACCTGGTGTTGTGAAGGAAATGATCCGTAGGCATCCAGGAGCCGATCTGGGTCAAGTTGCTGAAATTATCAAACGAACCGCTTTTAAAATAACCCGAGTAGGAGAATTAATCGGGAGAGAGGTATCTCGAAAGTTAGGAATAAATTTTGGAATAGTTGACTTGTCGTTGGCTCCGACCTCTCGGGTAGGGGATAGTGTGGCAGAAATAATTGAAGCGATGGGAATTGATACCTGTGGAGGGTGGGGGACAACCCTGGCGCTGGCTATGCTAACCGATGCCTGTAAAAAGGGAGGTGCCATGGCTTCTTCGTCGGTAGGAGGTCTAAGCGGAGCTTTCATTCCGGTAAGTGAAGATGCAGCCATGACTAAAGCAGTAAAGACGGGAAGATTAAATTTTGAGAAACTTGAAGCCATGACCAGTGTTTGTTCGGTTGGGCTGGATATGATTGCCATACCTGGTGATACACCTGAAGAGATTATTTCTGCGATTATTGGTGATGAAGTAGCAATTGGGGTTATTAATAATAAAACGGTGGGGATTCGGATCATTCCAGTGGTTGGGAAAAAACCGGGTGATGAAGTGGTGTGGGGAGGATTGTTGGGAGAAACGGTAGTTATTCAAGTGAATCCCACTAACCCCAAAAATTTTATTGGGAGGGGTGGGAGAATCCCAGCTCCAATAACCAGTCTTAGAAATTAGAGAAAGAAAATTGACTTCAAAGATACTATTATATATAATTAATTCGCTTTTTGTTTGAGTTGGGGCGTGGCCAAGCGGTAAGGCAAGGGACTTTGGATCCCTGATTCCGAAGGTTCGAATCCTTCCGCCCCAGCCAGTTGAGAATAAAACGCGGCTGATACGGTCGCGTTTTATTTTTTGTAGGACTGAATTATAATAGTATATTAGAATACGATAAAATATTTTGGTTTAGGTAGTCAAAACCACTTCAATGGTTCCATTTTAATATACTCAATTATATATTAGACTAGCCATATGAGATGTAATTCTTTCAGAATTATATAGTGGAATGATTTTTTTGAGTTGGTTTGTCCAGGAGGTTTTTATGGATTATCGTGATTGGTGTATTTGTGTTTTAGCAGCTGGTAAAGGGAAACGAATGAAATCTTCCCAGCCAAAAGTCATCTTACCGGTTTTGGGAAGGCCATTGATTAACTATCTTTTACAACTGGAGATTCCCAATTTTTGTGGGAAGCGGTTAGCAGTCGTTTCTCCTTTTTCTTATGACCAAATCCAATCGGTTGTTGATCCAGCGATTCAGTTAGTTATACAAGAAGAACCCTTGGGAACCGCTCATGCTGTACAATCTATTTTACCCCATCTCGATTCTGAGATTCAGAAGATATTGGTTATATATGCCGATATGCCACTGCTGGAAGCCAATACTATTCATCAATTCATGACTTTTTTTGAGAAAAACCATTCTCCAGTGGCGATTTTAAGCACCAAATCAGAAATTCCTGATGGTTTTGGCCGAATTAAAAGAGATTTTCAAGGAATTCCCCTGAAAATTGTTGAGGAAAAAGATTGTACTGATGACGAGAAAAAAATCTTAGAAATAAATTTGGGAATTTATGCTTTTCAAAAAAATGAAATAGAGGTAGTTCTTCAATCAATACAAAAAAATAATGCTCAGGGAGAATATTACCTTACTGATGTTCTTGAGGTAGCAAGAAACCTCAATTTTAAAACTTTGGTTTATACTGTACCCTGGGATACACAGTTTATTAATGTTAACTCACCAGATGACTTTTCAACGGTTATAGGGTTATTTCGTAGAAAAAAAATAAACCAGCTATTTGAATCGGGAGTTAAAATCGTTGATCCCGAATCGGTGTATGTCGATTGGGATGTCAAATGTGAAAAGGATGTCTGGTTGTATCCTGGAACAATTATTGAAGGCCATAGTGAAATCAAAGAAAACACGAAAATTGGGCCCTATACCCATTTAATCCAATCACAAGTTGGCAAAGATTGTCGCATTGAATATAGTGTTATTGAGGATTCTATTCTGGATGATGAGGTAATTATTGGCCCTTTTAGCCATATCCGAATGAATTCTTTGATAAGAAAAAATGCTCGGATTGGAAATTTCGTTGAAGTCAAAAAATCTGAAATTGGTGAAGGAACTAAGGCATTGCATCATAGTTACTTGGGTGACGCTACCTTAGGAAAAAAAGTTAATATTGGGGCGGGAACAATCACTTGTAATTTTGATGGATATAAAAAACATCCAACCATTATTCATGACCAGGTTTTTATCGGGAGCAATAATTCATTAGTTGCTCCGATAACCATCGGTGAAGGAGCATATACCGCCGCCGGTTCGACGATTACCCGTGATGTTCCTTCTCGAGCTCTCGGTGTGGGTCGGGCGAGACAGGTTAACATTGACAAATGGGTTGAAAAGAAAAAAAACAGGAGCTGATTGGAAAATGATTTGCTATAGTGAAATAAGCCAGCATATGAAGGTATTTACTGGAAGAGCAAATCCATTCCTGGCACAAGAAATTTGTTGGTATCTTGATCTTCCTCTGGGTCGGGCTGATGTAGGTCGTTTCCCTAATGGAGAAATTCGAATACAAATTGAAGAAAGCGTTCGAGGTGGTGATGTTTTTGTTGTTCAACCTACTTGTCCACCGGTGAATGATCATATTATGGAACTTCTGATTATGATTGATGCATTGAATCGTGCATCAGCCAGAAGAATAACCGCAGTAATTCCATTTTATGGGTATGCGAAACAAGATCGAAAAACCAAAGGAAGGGAACCAATCTCTGCGAAATTAGTGGCAAATTTACTGGTAACCGCCGGTGTTGATCGAGTTTTAACCATGGATTTACATGTTGGTCAAATTCAAGGATTTTTTGATATCCCCGTCGACAATTTAGTTGCTCAATCACTCCTGGCTCGTTACTTTGCTTCGAAAAACCTATCGGATGTTGTAGTGGTAAGCCCCGATGTGGGAGGAACAGCACGAGCTCGAAATTTTGCTAATCATTTGGGTGTTGATTTAGCTGTCATTGATAAATACCGACCGACCTATGCTGAGGTTCAAGTCATGGATGTAATCGGAAATGTTCGGGGGAAAAGAGCGATATTAGTTGACGACCTTATTGATACTGCTGGAACTTTAGTTGAAGGAGCGCAAGCTTTAAAAGATCGAGGAGTTATTGAAGTGTATGCTTGTGCCACCCATCCGGTGTTTAGTGAACCAGCTTTAGATCGTATCAAGAATTCTTGTTTGAAAGAAGTGGTTGTAACCAATACTATCCCTTCCAATTCAGAAGAGTTGAGTATCCGAACCAATGATAAGGTGAGAGTTCTATCAGTGGCACCAATTTTTGCTGAGGCAATAAAAAGAATTTATAGTGAACTATCCGTCAGTGAGCTTTTCTCGTGAGAAAACTCCGTCGGTTTAAAGTATAAATAACCGGACAGTCAAATCTAAACTATCATACGCTTGAGAGCGGAGGGAATGCTATGAATCAAAGAGAAATCTTGACCGTTAATACCGAAAAGAGAGAGTCGATTGGAAAGGAAAATATGAAAA
>MWBQ01000162.1 GCA_002069605.1 Candidatus Atribacteria bacterium ADurb.Bin276 | reverse complement strand
AACTCAAAAAAGGCAAACACAAGTATCAACTGATGAGAGGCAAGAAGTAAAACAGAAGCTGCTGAAATAGAATATCGTTGAAGATTTATTTAATTTCTTTGCCAGAGTTGATGATTTCCTTTGCCAAAGGGTTGGATAAATTAAAATCTTCGGTTTTGAAAGGTCGAGGCTCGATTCGATAGTCAATTTTCCGTCTCAATTTCATGAGTAACAGAGTGTCTTCAATTGGGTCGCCGCTAAAATTATCTGCAACAACTGCAACGTCGATATCACTCTCTGGTGAATAAGTGCCCTGGGTGTACGAACCATAAAGATAAAGATGTCTTACCTTTATCTTTTCTTTAATTATTTCACCAAATGCTTTTACTATTTCTTCTATTCTCTCCCGATCATTGTTAGGAGCCATACCCTGACCTCATTCATTTTTTTTATATTTTTGGTAGCAAAGTTATAATCACACTTCTTATAGAAAAGAAGTTCATAATCTGGATATCGCACATTGATATTGAACGTAGTGAAAAGATCAAGTGTGTCTTATTGCTCCTCAGTTGTTGTAATTCCGGCTTTTTCAGCCAACCTCATCAAATCATGGGTTCTCGGGGGATTTTCATTGATGTTTTTTACATAGAGAGCTTTGATAAGTTTTTCGATAACCAGGTGACCAATAAACAGACTCTAATGATAATCTTTGCTTTGGTTTAATTAAGCATGGTTTGATAATCACGATTGGCTGATTCAACCCATTATGATATGAAATCATTTTTATCCATAATTTAGCCTTGATTATCTATAACATCTGAAAAAATTATATCATAAGAGAAATTAAAGAATTCATCTGGTAATTCTCTGTTGGTATGGGCAAGGGTTTAGTTTTCAAATGAATATTAGTCAATGGATTTGGAAAGTTGGAAAGGGAGAGATTCTCATGTTGCACAATCCGTTCCTTAGAAAGACTGATTAAATCCCTTAAGGTTTTGGTCTTGATGTTTGATCTTGACTGGTTTTCTATGAAAAATTATTCAAAAGAAAAAAATTTGCCTGTACTGAGTATTTACTTTAAATTCCCTTTGGGTAAAATGTTTAAGAATTATGAGATTAGAATGAGGGCGAATAATATTGATCGAATATAATTACCTTTTCAGTATTGGCTGTCTTGTCACTGCCACTCTTGCCATTGCTTTGAGTCTCTTGTCTTTCTGGTCTTCTCAATTCACACCCCATGCAAGACCTTTGGGGTTTCTGCTTCTATTTTCTAGTATCTATGCCTTTGGCTATGCTTTTGAAATCATGAAAGCTGACCCTGAATGGTTTTTTTTATGGCTACGAGTTGAATATTTTGGGCTTTCTTTTATAGCCGGATCTTTTCTCTGGTTAAGTGTTGAGTTCACTGGAAGGTTTAAAGCTCATAAGCCCATCATTCTCGTTGCTCTTGCTGGGGTATCTCTTTTTTTTCTCATTGTGGTTTTAACCAACGATTTCCACCATCTTTACTACACTTCTATCGAAGTCGATTATCGCGGACTTTTTCCAACCGCTGCTTTAGGAAGGGGTATCTTTTATATCCTTAACGCTCTATGGTTTGTCGGCTCGTTTCTGCTCAGCTTCATTCTATGTTTACATCACTTTTTTCGAACCACAGTTGTTCTTCGGAAACGAACCCTTACCATGCTCATTGCAGTAATTATATGTCTTGTTAATTATTTTATTTATATTTTAAAGGTAATCCCCTGGAGCTTAGACATCGGTCCCTTAATTATAACCATTAATGGACTAATCTTGAGCATCGCTATTACCCGATTAGCATTTCTCAATATTTCTCCCATTGCCCGGGAGCAGGTATTTGAAAGCATGCAGGATGGGGTTTTGGTAACTGACCCTCAAGGAAGAATTCTTGATTTTAATGATGCTGCTCAACATATATTTCCTAATCTTACCCGAGAAAATGTTGGACACCATCTACCCACTTTAGTCCCAGAATTAAAACCCTATCTCTCAACAGAAAATATCTCGAAATTTAATCCCCTTTCAATTCAAAAAGGTGATGCCGTTCTATTTTATGAAGCAAGAAAGATTCCAATTAAAAATAAACAAAATAAAAAGATTGGAATTGCTGTATATCTTCGAGAATTTACAGAACACTATAAACTGCTTCAAAAATTACAAGAACATGCTGAAAAAGATTGGTTAACTGGTATCTGGAATCGAAGGAAATGGATGAATCTTGCTAAGACCGAACTTAAACGTGCAAAACGCTATGGCAGGCCTTTGACTATTGCCTATCTTGATATCGATCATTTTAAATTGGTCAACGATAGTTTAGGTCACGAGGGAGGAGATACGGTTCTCATTCACCTGGTGAAAAATATTTCATCACAATTGAGAGAAAATGACATTTTCGGTCGTATAGGCGGAGAAGAGTTTATCATTCTCTTCCCTGAGTTGGATAAGGAAAAAGCTCAAATGGTAACTCAACGTCTTCTCATGACTGTATGTCAGGAAGAAATTATTGCCTGTGAACAAAAAGTGAAAGCGACCATCAGCATTGGTGCTACCATCTGGGATGGAGATAATGAGGTATCACTGGAAGAACTCATTCAAAAGGCTGACAAAGCCCTCTATATGTCAAAAGCTGCTGGTCGAAACCGATCTACTTTTATTTAGGATAAGATTCGATTTTGGTAAGACGATGAAAATGAGTAGTGAGTTATAGGAGTAAAAATAATTAATCACCCTCATCCTGACCTTCTCCCATCAAGGGAGAAGGAATTGTTGTGATTTGTCATCCTTAAGGCTTCGTATTCAGAAGCCGTGAGGATGACACCTGCAGCGTCTGATGAGAATCTCACATCGCACAATACACTCCTCAAATTGACTTCAGCTCAAATTGCTGATTGGTGACTACCAGACTTCCTGACCGCCATTAAAATGAGCGGTAAAAATCTTTTGAGGATCAGTCGTTTCTTTCACGTTGGGTATTGGATGGTTATTTAGCTTTCCATAGTCAACTGGTACATAAAAAGTGAATTGTAAAGGCTTTGCTCCCTTGGAGAGAGCAGCATAATATTTAGTTAATGCGTTTGGATCAGTTGCCCCTTCATCACGGCTTCCAGTATACCCACCTGAGTTGAAAGCTTTGTCAGCATATTGGAAAGCCTTCCCGTAAATTGACCAAGGACTGGCATCGTCCAGTGATAAAGAACCATATAAATACATATTCTCAAATAAATACTTTAACATCTGCCAACTCGGCCATTTTCCTCTGCCATAAGTCATTCCCTTTACAAAAAGATCTTCATTCTCATTATCCATTCGTGACAAATCAAATGCGACCGACGCCATAAAGCCTGGCAATTTTTCTTTGGTAAAATCATGCTTTTGTTCATTCCAATTTCGATCGCTATATTTAAGAAAATAAATTGACTCCATAAAACCTCCCTTGAGCTGGCCGTATTTCTCTTTTATTTGAATATCTAAAGCAGTAGCCAAGTTGCTGAATTGGGTGGTTTCAACTCCTTTTCGTCCCATTTCATCGTAATCGATGACTCCATCATGGTTTTCATCAAAGGTTTCCATAAGATCCTTATAAAGTTTTGAGCCAGTAAGTGAGTCGTTGGCTTGGATATAACTTAAAATGGTTTTTTGAAGATCATAGAGAATGGTGTTTGGATTGTAATACAGGGTTTTGGTAATCATTTCATAGAAGTTGGAATTTTCTATTCTACCCAGATGACCATTCAGAGAAACCAAGGGTGATTCAGTCAGGCTGTCCCAGCCTATTACATAATACTTCTGCTGCCCTACGCCTCTTTTCTCTGCATAACGATATAAATTGTATCTGAATAACGGCGAATCAAATCCTTCTATGGTGATGATGTTGTTTCCTTCCAATTGAGCCAATGGCACCTGATGGACAAATTCGGTTGGCCAGCCGTTTTCTTCTTTTAGCTTGAGTGCTTCAGCCATGGGGATAGTTTTAAAGCAATACCGAGCACAGAAAAAGTCCAGAGCAACACAGTCCAGCGACGACCATACAAAGCCTTCGGGAATCCGCACTGCTTTACCATCGGGGTTGTGGCTGATGTTGACCATATCGATAGCATCACTGACATGCACCATAAAAACTTTCTGGCTCTGCACTGCCCGAATGATATCCGACTGAGTTCCGGGCATACCGGCTGTCTTAATGGCAATGTATTCACCGTTTTTATCCTTCATCGGCAGATTGGTCTTTTCATCAATTTTGAGCATCCAAGGACAATGAGGTAATTTTCCTTTATAGGTTGGCAAAGTTTGAGCTGGATAGGAATATTTCCAGGTCTCAGCGTTTTTATCACCCTCAAAGGCACAGAGGGTTGGATAAAGACCGATGCCCAGGTTTTTAATGGCGTTGGTTAAAAGGTCTTGGGCATGGATCTTGTGCTTGGGCACATTAACTAAAACACAGCCAGGATAATTTCGAAGGTCTTCGGCATTATCTGGATCACCTCCTATGATTACCTTATGAAGAGTGATCTCTTTGAAATTGGCACCATCGGGAACAACGACTGTTCTTCCTCTCGATGGGTCATTATGGATTTTATTTAAATCATAGACCATTAACTTATCTTTGGCTTGTCCTGGTGGGAGATAATTTCCGGTAACACTGTTCTCAAATCCCTTCATGGGGTCGTCTTGATGAGAAGAAGGATGACGGTCGGCAAGATACTTTCTGACAAAATAAAATCCCCAGCCACCATATATATCAAAGCTTTTTCCTTCAAATAATGCCTCAGTGGTCATCGTTTGTCCAAATGTCTTCCCAAAAAGTTCGGCAACAAGAAAAGTTGATGTTGAGGCTTCTCCTAACGCCATTTGGTAATAGTGAATATTGAGCTTATCGTGGAACCACCGCATCAAAGCGGCAATCAAGGACCATTCAGTGGCGATAATAGCTGCCGAACCTTCACCATGGGTGGTCGGATCGATGACTAAAGGGGCGACAATATTGGGCTTGAATAATAATCTCTTTCCATGCTTTATTTGTGACTGAACTTCCTTGCCAAAGCCAGTTTCTTTGTCCAGATTACCTAAGGAAAAATCGAGATTGGAATAAATGTAGTCAATCTTATTAGTTATTTCCTGCCAGGCATTTTGATCGTTTTGGTCGATAACTTTTTGTAATAATACAGGAATCCCAGCATAGGCTTTTGAGACCTCCATTCTGACTCCAGAAACTGGAGAACCTTCTAAATCAATCTTTTTCTTCCCTATGGGAGTATCAAAAAGCAAACTTTCTAAGTCTAATTCAGAAAAATCTTTCATGTTACCTCCTCCTTCTTCCCGGTGATTAATATGTTGCTATTAATGCTGAAAAGAATTGACCCCTATGCCATTTGATAAAACCAGATGAGGGTGAAAGTACTAATTAAAATCTTCTTTACCAAGAACACGGCGACCTGGCAATATCGTCCACCTTCTCCGTTATTCTGAGGAGCGTATTATGCGACGTGGCAATCTCATCCACCAACTCCGTCGTTGCGAGGAGCGTATTATGCGACGTGGCAATCTCATCCTTAGAATGTTTTGTCAGAATAAAAAAAGAAAAAGATGAGATCCTCACGGCT
>MWBQ01000161.1 GCA_002069605.1 Candidatus Atribacteria bacterium ADurb.Bin276 | reverse complement strand
CTATTCTGTATCTACAAGCAAAACAATTAAATAATTATTTTAACATAGACTGATTAATCCAAACACATAAAAATGAAGTGGAAAATTACTTTAACCATTTAAGAGGATTATCTTCCTGGGCATTTGCTCCCACTCTAACTTCAAAATGGACAGCTGGGACATTGGTCAAGCCGGTTTCTCCAACCAATCCAATCATCTGTCCTCCCTTCACCATATCACCAGGATTTACTTTAATTGAATCAAGAAAAGCATACATAGTTACCACATCTTGACCGTGGTCGATTAATATCGTTTTTCCATAACCTCGTATACTTCTCGCTAATAATACAACCCCGTCTTGAGCAGCATAAACATTATCACCCCGACTGGTAGCAATATCAATACCAGGATTAAATACTTGGATTTGATAAACCGGATCTTTTGACATACCAAAGTTCTTAATAACTTTTCCACCACTCACCGGCCAAAAGAAACGCCCCATCTTAACCGGTGGAAGATTCTTAGTCGAAGCAGAAGTGCTTTCTCGACTTTTTTTAAGTTCCTTTTGCATTTGGGAAATAAGATTGGTGACATTTTTCTGAGCAGCAAGTAATTCTGAAAGACTACTTTGGAATTTCTTTTTATCAACCAATAACTGGTTTAGAAGTGTTTTACGAGTTTCTTCAAGCTTTTTTACATTTTTTTCTTCAAGAACTAACTTCTCCTTTAATACTGCTTCTAACCTTATTTTCTGTTCAATTTCTTTGAGTTTATTTTGTAGATTTTGTCTTTTATTGAGATATTTTGAAATATTACTCATCTCGTGATCGCTATATTTCTGAAAAAGATACCATTGTTCTTCAACCTCTGAAGGATCGCTGCTTCCTAAAAAAACACTCCAAAAATCAAAATTAACGTTATTTTTATAAGCTCGAACCATAGCTTGTGATATTTTAGTTTTACTGGAGGAGATATCTTGGCTAAGACCTTCAATATCTTTACGAAGATGGGCCCGATCCTTTTCCAGCTGCAAAATCCGATTTCTTGAAGTAGTAATGTCTTTCTCCAATTTTTCGATCTTATTTTCTATATTTTGTATTTCAGCAGCAATGTTTTTCTGGGTCTTTTCTAATTTTTTTAATTCCTGATCCAGTTTAGCTTGTTCTGATTTCATTTTTTCTAATTCTTTTAACTGAGCATTTATCTCAGATTCAATGTCGCTGCCCAAACTATCTGTAATATTCAAAAAAAGAAAATTGATCAGAATTATGCTCACGATTATGAGGAAAGAGTGCTTTCTCATCGTAGCACCTCCTTAAGCACCGAATTACAGGCGATAAGACTCCCCAAAATACCAATTACCCCACCCATAAAGGTATCGACTACCAAGAGAGGAGCCATGATATCGGTGAGGTTTATCCAAGGAAAAAATGGAAATGCAGCATGGAGAAAATCAAGGAGAAAATGAAAAACCAGTATGCTCAGTAAAAATGCTGAAATACCAGCAAACAAACCTTCAAAAAAACCTTCAGTAATGATTGGACGTCGTATAAAAGTTTCGGTCGCACCGATTAAATGAAAAACTCGTATTTCTTCCTTCCTGGATTGTATGGAAATCCTTATTAAATTGATAATAACAATCAATGAAAAAATAAAAACCAAAAAGAGTACTATACTGCCAACGCTTAAGAGCATGTGATAGA
Organism: Candidatus Atribacteria bacterium ADurb.Bin276; assembly: GCA_002069605.1. Lineage (NCBI taxonomy): Bacteria > Pseudomonadati > Atribacterota > Atribacteria > Atribacterales > Atribacteraceae > Atribacter > Candidatus Atribacter allofermentans. The sequence continues at coordinate 5,687 of MWBQ01000161.1, read as the reverse complement.
ACTTTACAAAAACATCAACATTTTTTCCGCCATAAATGACATCATCAAATAATCCGGTATTTTTTACTTGATTGGCCAGTTCAGGAATAGATTCTACTCGTTTCGGTATAATTTCTACAGAAAGGGGGAAGGGATTTTCATCAACAGGAAAATCCTCTGGTGTTAGTTCAAAGTATTCAAGAAACTTCTTTTGAGCATCTTCTTTGGAAAGAAAAACTATTGAGCTGACATCGGGAAGATTTTTTAACTTCTGAACAGTTTCTTGAGCCTTTTCGTCGGTGACTTCAGACTGAAAATAAGCTTTTATAGTAAAACTCTGACCTGAAAACTTCCCCATTTTTTCCATTTCTAAATAACCAAAGATAAAAATGTTCACAATCAGCTGGGTAAAGAAGATACTAAGAAATCCAATCAATACCAGGGATGGTCGCTTTCGTAAATTATGAAATGCATCGCGAACAAAACCCAAAGTTCTCCAGCCCCTTCTGATCTATTGTTGGCATTAAAACCCGGTTTCAACTCTTGCCCGATAGTAACGATCAGCAACCAAGTGTCCCTGATCGAGTTGCAATATTCGACCAGAGAAACTTTTTAACAACCGGTCATTATGTGTGGAAACAATTACACTCGCTTTTTCTTCCCGACAATAAAAATATAAGGTTTCTACCATTTCATAAGCAGAATATTGATCAAGATTTCCAGTCGGTTCATCGGCCAAAACCAGTTGGGGCTGATGGATTAAAGCTCTCCCCAAGCATAATTTTTGCCTTTCTCCACCCGATAACCATTCTACCAAATGGTGCTTACGGTTTTCCATTTCCAGCATGGCTAAAATTCGGGTACTTAACTTATAAATAACATTCTTTTTGATTCCCATGATTTGTAAAGGAAAAATGAGATTTTCATAAACCGTCCGGGAAGGAATGAGTTTTAAATCTTGAAAAATAATGCCTAAATTTCTACGAAGAAAAGGAAGGTATCCATCGTCTAAATGATTGATACGGATATCATCAAACCAAATATTACCCGAAGTTGGAAGCTCTTCTCGGTTGATGAGTTTCATTAAAGTTGTTTTCCCAGCACCAGTAGGACCAACTAAAAAAACAAACTCACCTTCTTCAATTGAGAACGAAACATTTTGAAGGGCCTTAACTCCACTGGGATATATTTTATACACCTTGTCAAAACCTATAAATGACATTTTTTAGAGTTCTCTCTACTATTCTTTAACCCTTTTCTTCAAATGAGCTCATTCCATATACCTTTTGGTCATTATACCATTTACCATTATACTGTGATGAATGTGATTATTTTAATACCAATCTCTCTTTTAAAACCATCCATCCAAATCTAAAAAAAGCTGGAATAACTCTTTTCAAACGGTGCGGTTCGGAAGCTATTCTATAAAGCCATTCTAATTTCATTTTCCGAAATACAAATGGAGCTCTTTTTTTATCTCCACAGAGTACATCAAAACTCCCACCTATACCAATCATAATCGAGGCTTGAAGGAGATTTCGATTCTTATGAATCCACAATTCTTGTTGGGGAGAACCTAAACCCACCAGGAGTATATCCGGCTTCGACCGATTAATGTCTTCTATAATTGGTAAAGAATCTTGAAAATACCCGTGATGAAAACCCGAAATGAGAGTCTTAGGCGCATGAATTTTAAGGTTTTTCACTAATCTGGTTACAACTTCTGAAGAACTACCCAAAAAATAAAAAGACCAACTCTTCTCTTGCCCCACCCTGAGAAGCTCTTCAACCAATTCAATCCCTGGTGTACGGTGTTGGATCGCTTTTCCTAATATTCGGGCTGCTAATAATATCCCATTCCCATCAACAATCCGCAATTCAGCACCGTGCAAAGCTTGATAAAACTCCCCATCAGTTGCTTGCCGCGCAACCATTTCAGGATTGAGGGTGATGATATGGGCTTTTTGACCGGATTGAATTGATTCAGTAATATAGGAAATGAGATCTGATATAGCGTAGTCAGCAATTAAAATACCTAATAATGAATATTCTGATGACGATCCTACCTGCATGGGGTATTTATTTTCCTTTCAATAAAAATGATTCTTTTGATCAAAGAACTCCCGCAACCATATCCGGCTTTGATCATCCAGTCGTTTTAACTGTTTCATAAGTTCATTGTTTTTTTTAAAAATATTATCGCGTTGTTCAAACAGCCTAAAAAATGTTTCTTGCGAGAGATCTTGCCAAGCTACCAAATTTTTCTTTTCCCACCAATTGGCAAAGGACTCAATCTTCGGATCAATATTCAAAGCAAACCAAGGAACATCCATCATGGCTGACAAAATAGCCGGATGAAGTCTCATAGTGAAAACAGCAGCGAGTTGATGGAAATAAAGTGGTATTTCTTCAATAGATTGGAAGTACTTCCATTGACAACCAATCTGATTGGCAATACGTGAAGCAATTTTATAATCATAATTATAGTGAAAAGCAACGATTTCAATCCTTTCCTGGATTCTGGCTTGAAGATATTTTAATGAATCAATTAATTTTTCCTCGTAAGGGCGGCTGCAATTTCGGACAAAAAAACTAACCGTTGGTTTGGCCTGAGTAATAGTTAAAATATTCTTATAATTCGTAACTACTGGATCGATTCCAATTTTTATCCTGTTGCTATAACCACCTAATCTTTTTGCCAACTCAGCACTTTCATGATCACGGGCAATAAATAATTTCACTCTTTTAAGAATAAAAGCTACCAGCTTCTGGCTTAAGACTTTATGGAACGGACCTAATCCACAACGATAAAAAATAAGTGGGCGATGAAAAATCTGTGCCCACCAAAGTAAAAAAGAATAGTAAATTAAAGATCGAAAACTCGTTGAATCTTGTAAAAGACTCCCTCCTCCTACGACAACATAATCGCTTTTGGTAATTTCTTTTAAAACTGTAATTATTTTTTTTCGAATAATTACTGATAGATTAGAGAAGGATCGAGGGAAAAATCTATTATCTTGATTTAAAACCGAATAAAGAAAAGAATAGGGAGTATCTTTAGAGATAATTTCCAAATCATTGATTATTGATTGAAGAGAAAGTTCGTCTCCCCAATTACCAAAACCATAATAACCGAGTAAAAATATTTTTTTTTGAGTATCTTTCATGTTAAAGCGGTTTATATATTTGTACTTTTTTTATGAGCATCATTTTCTCCAAATTGACCCAACCATTTCCATATCCAATAGGCGATTCGAACAATTAGATAATAAAAAATGAATATCACTAAACTTAGTATAAAGGCGTTAAAGAATCGGAGAAGGATGAAAAGAAATGGGGTATGGATATGACAAAAAGAATTGAAGAAGGTGATAAAACCAATTGTTACTCCAAGCCAAAGCACAACCTTAAAAAGAGGTTGATAATTAAAACGGCGGAGAGAAATAAGAAGCCATAAAGCCGGGTAACCAATCATAAATTCCTTGGTTCGTGGCCTCATAAAGAGCAATCTTTCCAACCAAAGCCTCATTTTGCTTTCTAACATTCCGGCTGGGAGTAATGGAAAGTTACCTGAACGGGTCAAATAAACCACAAATCCTCCAGCGAGAATCATTAATATAACAAATTCATAACGCTTTAAAGTCCCTAAAACCACTGAACGAATACTACGATTCAGATATCCCGACCTAAAAAGATAAAGAACAACTAAAAGAATTGGAATGACCAACGAGGTTTTCACCCCTGAATATTGCTCAATCCGAAGAACATAAAGCCAATGATAAAGACCACAGGAAACCACCAGTCCACCGGCAAATACCATACAAAAAGCTACCAGTATGGACACCAGCGGATTCTTTTTTGACCGAAGCCCATCAATCAGGGAAAAAACGGCCAAACTTGGATAAGCAATACCAGCAAGTACACCAATAATCCTCAGGCTCAACATTTGATCCTGAAAAAGGGCTCCTAATAATACAAATAAGCTTAAAATGAGAATTATCCATTTTCCGGGTAAAAAGTAACTATAAAGCAGCGCAATAGCAATTGCCACCGAAACTGAAAATAGAACTGAGGCAATCAAGGGAGGTGCAAAGGGGATTAGGGGGTGAATAGTTCCACGGGTAAATCCACTGGACTCAATGTCAGAAAATAGCGCAGTAAGATAGGAATAATTTTTTTCCCAAAGGTTTATAGTCGGTTCAGTAAAAAAACGAACGTAAAGAAGACGAACTGATCGTTCTTTCACCGCTCGGAGAAACCTTTCTCGGGCCTCGAGAGGAGTATAGTTCTTAATTTCATCCGGTGGGATACTATGAACTCGGATGGTTTGACCAGGAACTTGACGAGCAAGGATAGTTTCTCCTTTTTGTCCAACGAATTCGGTGTATCCCCAAAATAGCTTTTTCTCATCAAGAAAGTTAGCCATTTCCTTCAAAGATTCTTCATTTCCATTTCCCAGCACTTGGTCACCAAAGAAAATTAAACCATCCGCTTGATCAAAAATCGGATCGGAAAGGACAGCTTTTAAGATTTCTGGAGAAATACCTTGCCAGTTTCTTGGACGAAGTACAATCCGGAATCCCTTATCTTTTAAAAGCTGCACAAGGTTATAATCCCAACCCAAACCTATCTTATCCTCTTCTTCATAGGAAATATTTAAGCCAATAATATTTGGGGAAACTTCTACTGGAACCCGACCTAAAATGTTTAAGTGGTGGATAATAGTTTCTTTTAAAGTACTATTAGAGACATAAAAATAACGAAGAATGGATGGATAATCATGATCAACGACAACTGGTAACACCTTCCCCAATTGCTGAAGATTTTTTAAATCATAATCACTGACGCCAATAACACTCACACCTGCTTGTTTCAATTCGTCCAAGGTTTCCTCAACCGATATTCCCAAACGGAGTGATATGACTTCAATATCCTGCCAGTCGCAAACAACTTCAATTTCTTTCATAGCTGATTCGTTTCTTAATCTTGTGGGTAACACCATTATTGCGCCAAGCAGAGCAGATATAATTGCTATGAGGAGAAATAGCTTAGAATATTTCATGAGATATCCCTCGGATTTTCTTCGCATTCTAATAGCGGATCGCCGGTGTCAACAGTATCGTTCTCCTCAACAAAGATTTGGGTCACAATTCCTTCATTTTCAATTTGAATTTCATTTTCCATTTTCATTGCTTCTAAAATTATACCAACTTGCCCCCCTGAAACTCGTTCACCCTTTTTTACTTGCACCGACAAGACTCTTCCCGGCATGGGAGCCCTAAGAACCGTTGTTACTTGCATAGGATTGCTTGTTGCTGTAATTTCATGAGGAATTCTTTTTATCTTCTCGACTCGAATCTTCCCGTCTTCCCGGGATTCATTTACTTCAGATACTTCAACCTCAAATTCTTCACCATTGACCCGGACTTTGAATTTACGCATACTGAAACTCCTCCCCATTAATAATACCTGCTATCCTGAAAAGACATGAACGATTAATAAAGGCTTCATCCTGAGCCATCGTTTTTTGAGGGCGTGAGGATCTCATCTGACATCACATGTGTCATCCTGAGGCTTCGTATTCAGAAGCCGTGAGGATCTCATCTTTTTATTGTTTATTTAAAAAATATTTTAAAGATGAGATTGCCACGTCGCTGCGCTCCTCGCAATCAGGCTGTGTCACAATCCCTTTCATACACCGGGAATAG
>MWBQ01000160.1 GCA_002069605.1 Candidatus Atribacteria bacterium ADurb.Bin276 | reverse complement strand
TAGCAATTATAAGAAAAAAAAATTTAAACTCATATAGGCCATTCATCCCATTTTAATAACTAAAAGTACTAATTAAAAATTGAGATACAGTTGGGTTTGAATTTTTTTGCTGTATTTGTTAATCTATGACGATGGGAACTCTTTTAAAGAATGAATATTAGTAAATAGGGATGCGATATGAAAAAAAATCTAACCATTCGTTTAATTGTTCTATTATTCCTAATTATAGCTGTCAGCTTGCCAGGGTTGACTGCAGAATCAAGATTATCATGGAGTGATTTCATCACTTCGCTAAAAAATATCTTAGGGCCTTCAATCGTAATTAATCAAAATCGATCCAATACTCAATTCGTTACCCGTCTTGATGCTGCTCAAACCATAATTGATGCTCTTTCATACAACGATTTGTACGATTACTTTGATGCCGGATATGTCCCTTTCCAGGATATTCAAAATTTAAATGAAGATGAAAAAAAGGTTGTTATTCTCTCCACTCAACTCAATCCACCCTTATTTTCCGGTGATGCTCAAGGTCTTTTCCGGCCTCATGATCCACTCACACCCAAAGAATTCTCTTTTTTAAAGGAAAAATTAAAAACCTATTCACAAGGGAATATTTATTATGAATCCTCGAAAATCATAGAACCAGGAATAATGCTTATGGTTAAAAAATGGGGGTTTGGTGAACCAATTTCTCTCTCTTCCACATCTTCCTCAGGACCAACTGTATATCTTCAGGTTGGTGCTTTCAGTGAGCGTTTTCGTGCTGAAAATACTTCAACCTTTTTAAAAGAGCTTGGTTATAATACCTCAATCGTTGAAGAACAATCACTTTTTAAGGTACGAGTTGGTCCTTTCCCGGCTCAAGAGATTTCTTCAACTCAAGAAAAACTCAACAAACAAGGTTTTCCCAGTGTCCCAGTTACACAAAAAAATACCGTGAGTACATCTGATTTAAAGGTTGAAGGTGGAGCAGTTTTTTCCTTAGCTTTACTCTATGATCCTAATATTTCAACTTATACTCCCGAAGTGGTCCTAGCTCACGACAAAATACTCGAAAGGGAAAAAATGAGCATTATAGCCAGTCAAAAAAATGCTTTTTTTGCTGTTAATGCTGGTTTTTTTAGCCAAGAAGGCGATCCAATTGGAATTTTGATGATCAAGAGAAAGGTCTTGAGCGATCCCCAAGAGGGATGGTATTCATTTGGAATCACTCAGGATAAAGAATTGGTTTTTGGAATGGTTCATCTTAATATATCTGCTTCTCTTCCCAACCAAAAAGGATTCGCTATTCATGGGATTAATCGTCCCAATCGGGGGAATGAAGTTGTTCTTTTCGATGATAGTTATAATGGCAAGACTCCTCGAACTCAGGGGGTTGAAACTGTTGTACTAAACGGACTTGTTCAAGTTACATCTCGAACTAATGGCGAAACCTCTATACCCAAAGGTGGATTTATCCTTCAAGGAAAAGGCGAAGGGGCTGATTGGATGTTACAAAATCTCTATCCAGGAACTCCTCTATCAGTAAAAATGACCATCCTTCCCGAAACTAGAGACATGGAAAAATGGTTGAGAGTTGAATACATACTCAGTAGTGGTCCTCTTCTTTTCCAAAATGGTTTACCTGGTCCTTTTGGCGAATTTCGTAAAGAAATTGTCGAAAATAAACATCCACGAGCTGTTATTGGACAAACCCAAGAAGGTAAAATTCTCTTTCTTGCCGTCGATGGTCGTCGTCCTGGTCATAGTTCGGGTTTAACAATCCTTGAGTTAGTTGAAGAATTAAAGAACTATCAGGTAACTGATGCTCTCAACCTTGATGGTGGTGGTTCGGTAACCTTTTATCTCCAGGGAAAAATTCTTAATTGGCCTTCTGATCTAGCTGGAGAAAGGAAAATCTCAACCGCAATCATACTTAAATAACCTGTGAAAAGAAATTCCGTCTTTACATATTCTGGTAATTCAGTTGAGTAGGAATTTCCACCTGGGTTTTCTTTTGAACCACATCTAAAATTTCAATTGGTTCTTTAAGATAAAATTCCGGATGAAGCTCTAAAACCGAATTAGGGTCAATCGATCCCCAAGATGCAAAAAGAAATGGAATACCAGCTGCCTTAGCAGCCATAATATCGTACCGGCTATCACCCACATAAATAGCCTCTCGAGGTTTCACTCCCAAACGAGAACAGGCTTCAAACAATGGATCTGGATTGGGTTTGGGGCGAGACGCGTCATCTGCACAGATAATGGCTTGAAAAAAATGATTCAGTCCAAATGAATCAAACTGAAAGGAAAATTCCGAACGAACTTTCGATGTAACCAAGGCCATGGATAGCCCCCATTCTCTTAAACTCTCAAGAACCGTAACAATCCTTGGAAAGAGGACCACTTCGTGCATTTTTTCTTTAATATGTTCCTGCCATCGCTGGATGTAAAGCATCCTAAACTCCTGAGGTATATCAAGAATTCCCAGGGTAACTGGGCTGGGAATACCCAACGAAAAATGAAAAAACTCACGATTCTTTTGTTGACCAGTCATTTCATAATGAGTCTGTACGATCGCATCCAAAAAAATTGGATTGGTATCAGTAATTGTTCCATCTATATCAAAAAGAACCGATTTTAACATGAGTAGGTCACCCTCGAAGATTTATTAATTTCACTAAAAACCATAGGAATTATAGCAAGGTTGTCAAGAAGTTTAACCAATGCCTTCTCGGACTGCCAAGATAGCAAGTTCTACCCGGTCTTTCATTTCCAATTTATGAAGTATATTACTAATATGATTCTTTACTGTGCTTTCACTTATGAATAAAGATTGAGCAATCTCGGGGTTACTTTTTCCCTGAACGATCAATCGGGTAATCTCAATCTCACGAACGGTTAAAGTAGAAAATATTATCGACTTAGCACTTTCGGGAGGGCTAACTTTTCTTATCCTTTCCACTACTTTCGAATAAATTTGATTGCTTAACAAAATTTCTCCATCTACACAGGCTTGAATGCTCTTTAATAAACGTTCGGGAGAGTCCTGCTTTAAAATATAGCCCTGAGCCCCTTCTTTCATTGCTCGGTATATTGTTTCCTCATCTTCTTCAATGGTCAACATAACTACCCGACAGTTGCTACTCCTTTGTTTGATTGCTTTTAGCAGTTCAATACCACTTGCACCGGGCATATTAACATCAACTAAAGCAATATCGATATTATTGAAGTTAATCTTTTCCAACGCTTCTTTATAGCTATTAGCTATCGAGCTAACCTCATAGGATTCACTACTTTCTAAAAGTCGTTTCAAACCTGCTAAAAAAATTGGATGATCATCTACGAGGGCAATTCGTATTTTCATTCCTTTTGTCCTTCCCAGGCTAAGCTTGAATCATTTTCTTCGTAAGGAATTTTCACCATAATTTTAGTTCCACTCCCTGGTTTGCTATCAATCTTTAATTTACCCTTTAAAATTCTTATCCTTTCTCGAAGATTTTGTAGACCAAAATGTTCAGAACCTTTTTCATCAATAATCTGCGGATCAAAACCTACTCCATTATCTTCTACGGAAAGAATCATTTGGCGTTTACTATTGGTGATATGAATATTAATTTTATTGGCTTGAGCATGTTTTTGAATGTTTGATAAAGCTTCTTGCAATATTTTTAAAATCATTTTATATATTCGATAGGGGATTTCTTTCATCTCCACCCGATAATTAATATGAATCTTATTTCCCGGAATGATAAAAAGACTGGTGATTTCGTCAATTTTCTCCTTAAACTGAGTAGTTGTGATCGGTTTACCCTTGAGTTCAGAAAGAATAAAACGCGATTCTTCAATCCCTAAAGTATTTAATGATTTGATTTTATTTAAAATTTCCATTTCATTCTGACTTTCTTTCGGTATAGTGTTTTCTAAAAAATGCAAATAAATCTGAGTCGATGCTAATATTTGTGCCAATCCATCATGAAGCTCTCTTGCAAAGCGATTACGTTCTTTTTCCTGGGTAAGCTTTTTACTGTTTTTAAAGAGTGTAATATTCTCTAAGGTTGAATTTCCCATATTCTCAATAATGGAAAGAACTAAATAATCGATGATATCAATGTCTTTTTCGATAATACCAACAAATAAAAAAGGAGGATGATTATCAGAAATTAAAGGAATAAAAAGAAGCTGGGTTTTTGCTTTATCACTAATGAGTGTTACTTTCTTTTGATCTATAAGGTTTTGCACTTGTTGTCTTGTATTATCGAACTTCTTCCAATTCATTTTTCTTGGCCATTCTTTTGCAAAAACTAAGTAAGGCCTTTTTTTAGAGAGCTTAAACACCGAAGCCCTTTTTACTCCAGTTAAAATCTTCACTGCATAATAAATTTTCTCAAAAACAGCATTAAAGTTATCATTACAGCACAAAGACGAAAAGAGTTCAATGATCTCCGAAAGAACAATAATGATCCGTTCTCGATCTTGGCGGAGATTATTTTCTTCTAATAATATCGCAATATTGGTGGCAAATGCTTCTAATTGTGGAATAGATTTTTTCTCAAAAGATTTATCCGTTCGATTTAAATTTAAAATTCCGACCACCCGATTGGTGGTTTTTTTGATGGGAAGAGAAATTGAATAACTCTTTCTTTCTTTACGGCGAGAAAATTGGCTAATGTTTTTGTCATCGATAATGAAAGGCTCTCCGGTTTTAAACACATATCCTGATACTGTTTTTTTATCCAGTTCTACTCGTGATCCGATATACTTATCTAACAAATCTCTGCCAGCAGCAATAAACAAGCTTCCATCATCACGAGCTAACAATAATGAACCAGTTTGGGCATTTGATACCTTTATGGCTGTATCAACGATATTTTCCAGAGTTTTTATTTCATTTGTACTAAATAAATGTTCGATCGAATTCAAGTGGCTCTTCTCCTTTAAAAAAAGATCCTACCTTTATATTGTTCTTTTAAAATACTATAACATAATAAATAATATAATATAAATTTGAATTGACGGGATTAAAAAGGAAGTCTAAAATTTCTTAAGGAAATATTAAAAACAGATAATTTCGTTGAACTTAAGAAATAATGAAAAGATTCCAATTAATGCTTTAGCAGTTATTCGATTAATTCTTTTTTCATAATATGTATTAATAAGGAGGATATAATATCTATGCAATTCAAAATGTTTACCAGAATATTGTTAATTGCATTGTCATTGGTGCTTTCAATGGTTACTCTCAGTGTTGCTCAGGATGCCCTCCCCGATGTCAATGTCCTTCAACTGCCAGCTCTTGACCAAAATCCACAAAGACCAGGACAAGATACTCCAACTCTTCCAATTCCTGAAGGGAATGAGCATAGTCAAACCACAACTGGCCCAGCGAATCCCTTTTTACCCAGTCAAGAACCCGAAGGTCCTATACAACCCCAACCAGACCAACCTGTCATTCAATGGAAACAACTGGATTTATCTCAGACCTTCGGATTTGATCCAATGATTACTGGTACAGTCAAATATCCAGCGAATTGGGCTGTTAACGTAGATACTTGGAATAAACGGGTTGTTTTTTCTGAGGATCAAAGCGGTTTTACAGCTTTTACTGCCTTTTTACCGGTTCAAGGCACACTCCAAGATGCCCAGGCTTATTCTCAACAGATTTCTGGCTGGCTTCAATCTTCCATTCCAGATTTGAAAATAGTCAATCAAGATTATCGTACTGACCCCAGTTCATCCCAAACCGGTATGAATTTAACCAAAGGGAAGGTCATTCTTCAGGGAACTTATCAAGGTAAAGTTTTTGTTTTTCAACTCCAGGCTACTGTTTTATACATACCTGTAGCTAATTTCTCTTATCTTTCTGCGCTCCTTTGCCAGGCTCCTCAGGAAGTTTTTCAAGAGAAATTACAAACCTACTTCAATCCTATGTTCGTTGCTTTTGATAATTTAGCACAATAAAATCTTTTTCCTCTCTCTTCTTGTGGTGTTATAAAATAGATGATTTCGTTCAGATGAACAATATCTAACCACTGATATTTTTATCTTTTAAAAACTGAGGGCGCAGTTAAGCTGCGCCCAGTATTCATACCTTATTGAAGTTTTGAATTGTCGAGAAGAAAAAATAATAAATGGAATCTTACCGGATTTGGAAATTAAAATCCTCAGGATAAGTTTCTTGTATCCCCTCTTTTTTAAACTAAATTTCCCTCATCACTCTTCACTCATAACTATTTAGGGAGTGGCTTTATGAAAGAAAAATTTATTTACCTGGCTGGTTTATTTTATTTTTCATAATTGTTTTATCCCTTTCTTCAATTTGCTTGCCTCAAATCGATACGACCCAATTGAATTCCGACCAGCTATATCAACAACTGCAAAATCTTCCTTCCGAACAACTGAAAGAACTTTGTTATTCTATCCTGAAAACCCTTGGGCATGATAAATCAAGCCCC
>MWBQ01000159.1 GCA_002069605.1 Candidatus Atribacteria bacterium ADurb.Bin276 | reverse complement strand
CGGTCGACGGATTGAATATCGTGACCGTCTTGCTTTAAAGGAAACTTTTAGCCTGGAAACTCCTGGTGGAGTCGTACGGTTTACGCTCAATGTATTAAAATATACCTTTACCTTTGAAGCCTTGGGAGCCTTTTTCTTATTAATCAGTTTTATCGGTCGATATCCTTTACCCAAGGCAATATTTGCGTCAATATTTCATAGTGTTTCGGCTTTTTGTAATGCTGGATTTTCAATATTTTCAAATAATTTTGAAGATTTTGTTCAAAACCCTTTGGTTAATATAACTTTATGTTTTTTGATCATCTTGGGCGGATTGGGTTTTATGGTTCTCAAAGAAATCATTACCAAACGTCGAGTCATAACACTTCATAGTAAGGTAGTGATCCGAGTCACTATTCTTTTGTTGTTGGCTGGAACTTTACTCATTCTGCTTTTTGAGTGGGATAATCCGAATACTATTGGAATGCTGAGTCCCGGTTATAAAGTGCTAACAAGTTTTTTTCAGGCGGTAACTCCACGAACGGCGGGATTTAATACGGTTCCAATCGATTCGATGCGTTCTATTTCTTTATTTATTATTATCTTTCTTATGTTTATTGGAGCATCTCCAGGGGGAACCGGGGGTGGGATTAAGACCACTACTTTTGCTTTGCTATTAGGTGTGGTAAAAGGTGTGGCTCAAGAAAAAAACCGAGTTGAATACTTCCATCGCCGGATCCCAAACGAAACCATTTACCGGGCAATTGCCCAAACAATACTTCCTTTTTTATTAGTTGCGATAGTATCCATTATTATAATGAGTTATCAGCATGATAATCCTACTCGAATTATTTTTGAAGTTTTTTCGGCTTTTGGGACGGTTGGATTGTCAACCGGAATAACACCAACATTATTTAGTTTGAGCAAGTTTCTTCTTGTGATTATGATGTATTATGGAAAAGTGGGATTATTGGGTTTAGCCATATATCCGGTAAAAAAAGATGAAAAGGAATGCATACTTTATCCCGAAGAGGGAGTACAGCTTTAAATCGATTTTTATAAGGTAATTATCATCTCTAAATAAACTATATGATACAGTTGGATACGAGGTGATTTTTTTGTTTCAGAAAGTATTGATTGCGAACCGCGGGGAAATTGCGCTGAGGATTGTCCGAGCTTGTCGTGAAATGGATATTAAAACAGTTGGGGTCTTTTCTGACATTGATCGAAATCTTATCCATCTCCGAGATGTTGATCAAAAAGTCGCGCTAGGTGGAAACTCCCCAGCTGAATCCTATCTTAATATTGATAAAATTTTGAAGGCTTGCCACCTCACCAAAGCCGATGCAGTTCATCCAGGCTATGGCTTCCTATCCGAAAATGTTCTTTTTGTTCAAAAATTACAGGAAAATGGGATCGCTTTTATCGGACCCAGTGTAGATGTTTTACAAAAAATGAAGAATAAACTCTTAGCTAAAAAAATAATTCATGATTCGGGCGTGCCGGTAGTCCCTGGTTCCCTGGAGGTGGTTAATACTTTACCAGAAGCCAAAAAAATCGCCAGTGAAATAGGTTTTCCATTTATGTTGAAAGCCTGTTTGGGAGGAGGTGGGAGAGGTATCCGAGTGGTTGAGAATGAAAAGAATTTAGAAGAAGCATTCAATAGTGCCCGTCGGGAAGCGAAAATGGCCTTTGGGAATGAAGAAATTTATATTGAAAAAATACTGGATAATGCTCGACATATCGAAGTCCAAATTTTAGCTGATCGATTTGGAAAAACTATTCATTTGGGGGAAAGAGAGTGTTCCTTACAACGGCGTAGGCAAAAAATATTAGAAGAAGCTCCATCTCCTTTTTTAAATGATAGTTTAAGGGAAAAAATATGTAATGCAGCAATTAAGGCGGCAGTTGCCCTAGGATATTCTACTTGTGGTACGATGGAATTTTTAATCACCGATGACCAGAAGTTTTATTTTATGGAGTTAAATGCTCGTATCCAGGTTGAGCATCCAATTACCGAGATGGTATCAGGTGTGGATATCCTTCGGGAGCAAATTCGGTTAGCCTCAGGCGAACCACTCCAATTAAACACCAATCAATTGAATCAACGGGGTCATGCTATTGAGATGAGAATAAATGCCGAGGATCCTTTTCGCAATTTTATGCCAACACCAGGTGTGATAAAAACTTATGAAACACCTCACGGACCTGGGATTCGTATTGACTCGCATTGTTATTCAGGATATGAGATTCCATCTTTTTATGATTCTTTAATTGCTAAGTTAATTGTTTGGGATACTGATCGAATTCATGCAATCCGTCGTTCCCGAGAAGCACTTCATTCCTTTATTGTTGAAGGGGTGCCGACTACGATTCCTTTTCATTTGAAAATTTTACAAAATGATGATTTCTTAAGGGGTATTTTTCATACACGGTTTATTGAAGATGAAATCGAAGATATTTGATCGATAAATTTTTCTATGGTTTAGATGGAGGAAGAAAAGATGATAGGAAAATTGTTTCACGGGGGCATTCATCCTCCGACATTTAAGGATTTGACGGCTCAAAAGCCAATTAAAAAATTTCCCTCTCCAGATAAAGTGTATCTTCCCCTTCTTCAACACACTGGAACTCCACTGCAACCATTAGTGAAAAAAGGCGATCTGGTCAAAAGAGGTCAGAAAATTGCCGATGCCGATGCCTTTGTTACCGCGCCTCTTCATTCCCCTATTGCCGGGAAGGTTTTAGGAATTGAAGAATGTCCACACCCAACCCGAGGTAAGTTTGGAGCAATAGTTATAGAAAATAGTGGTTCGCAAGAAGATGAAATAAATGGGATTTTGTTTCAAGAAGAAATAGAAAGAATGGATCCTAAAAGTATTCAAAATTGGATTCGAGAAGGAGGTTTTGTTGGTTTAGGAGGCGCGGCTTTTCCAACACACGTAAAGGTTAGCCCTCCTTCTGGGAAGAAAATTGATACCCTGATTATCAACGGAGCAGAGTGCGAACCTTTTATTACTTGTGATCACCGGGTCATGATGGAACGGACTGATTTCATTTTGACCGGTGCTTACCTTTTAGCTCGGGCTTGTGGAGCTCAAAAAATTATATTTGGTATAGAAAAAAATAAACCAGACTGTATAGAAAAAATAACCGGGAGTATTCATAAGGTCCCGCTTCCCACGCAGGTTTCCCCCCTTCCGGTTTTGTATCCTCAGGGTTCAGAAAAACATTTAATCTTAACCATATTAGGAAAAGAAGTACCACCGGGAGGTTTGCCTCTTGATGTTCAGGTGGTAGTGAGCAACGTACAAACTGCTTGGGCAATTGGGCGAAAAGCTCAAGAGGGAATTCCATTAATTGAAAGAATCATTACTTTAACTGGAAATAGTTTAAATAATCCGGAAAATCTTGATGTTCCAATTGGAGTGCGTTTATTGGATTTGGTCGATTTTTGTGGAGGTTTTCAAGTACCTCCTGAAAAGACTATTATGGGAGGACCGATGACCGGAATTGCTCAGGTTACCTTGGAAGTGCCGGTAGTAAAGGGAACCTCGGGCTTTGTTTTTTTTAGGGAAAATGTTGTAAAAGAAGAGTATTCCTGTATACGCTGTGGACGGTGCGTTGACCACTGTCCAATGTATCTCTTACCAACCGATTTATTTCGATATGCTGAGTATGGTGATTTTGAGGAAGCAAAAAAACAAAGAGCTCTTGATTGCATTGAGTGTGGGAGTTGTTCTTACGTATGTCCCGCCGGGATACCGATAACCCATTACATTAAAATTGCAAAGGCTGAGATTCTTCTTCGGGCAAAGAAAGGAGGGAAATAAAATGGAAGAACTGCGCTTTTTCCAAACCCCGGCACCACATTTGAAAAGTCCAGTTACTGTTCCGAAAATTATGTTCATGGTCGTTGTGGCTTTGATACCTGCAACAATTTGGGGAATCGGTTTTTTTGGCCCTAAGTTAACTCTTGCACCCTTGGTTATTTGTATCTTCAGCTGTCTTTTTTTTGAGTGGCTTGATTGCAAAATTTTTAAAAAACCAGTGACCATAAAGGATGGGAGTGCCTTGGTGACTGGTCTTTTGCTTGGATTATCTCTTCCCCCGGGTTCGCCTTTTTGGATTGCTATTGCTGGAGGAGGAATAGCTATAATTTTAGGAAAACAGATGTTTGGGGGGTTAGGCCAAAATATTTTTAATCCGGCCTTGGTTGGTCGGGCGGTTCTGCTCATTTCTTGGCCGAAACTAATGACTTCGTGGTATGCGAAAACTCCCTTTGCTTTTCCCAGTATTGAACAAGGCTTAGTCGCTATGCCTCAAGGAGTTGATGTGATAACCACTCCAACAGCATTAACTTTAACCAAGGAATATGGATTTCAGGTTCTTTCTCAATTTGAGCCCCGCCTACTCTGGCGGCTTTTTATTGGTACCGTTCCCGGAAGTATCGGTGAAACTTCGGTTTTACTTCTTCTTATTGGTTATTTTTTACTTTTGGGATTAGGAATTGTAAAATGGGATATTCCACTCTTTTTTCTTATCGGTCTCTCCTGCGTTGCCCTCATCACTGGCCAAAATCCCATCTATCACCTCTTTGCCGGAGGAGCGATTATCGGTGCCTGTTTTATGGCCAACGATTATACAACCTCCCCGTTATCTTTTAAGAGTCGATTGATATTTGGTTTTGGGGCTGGTGCTATTACTGGTATTATCCGCATATTAGGAGGATATCCCGAAGGGGTAACTTTCGGGATTTTAGTCATGAATGCAGTTGTCCCTCTTCTGGATAAATTATTACCAAGACGTTTTGGAGTGAAGTCATCATGAAGCCACAATTAAAAATTTCTCTAACATTGGCAATTATATGCGCTATTGCGGCTGCTTCTTTGGCAGCAGTCAATCAGGTGACACAAAAAGCGATTGCGATAAATAGTTTAAAAGAACTTCAGGATTCCTTGAAAATTATTTATCCAATAGCTGATCGTTTTGAGTTGGAGGAAGTGCCTGATCGGGAGGTAAGCTCTGAAACAGAAAACCAGGACTTTACCATCATCGATCAATATCAAGTTTACCAAGGTGACCAAAAAATAGGAAAAGTGTATCGAGTAGGCTCCAAGGGATACGGTGGTCAAATTCTATTATTGATCGCAATATCGACTCAAACCAATACCATGGTTGGTATGAGGGTCTTAGAGCACCAAGAAACTCCAGGTTTGGGTTCAGAAATCACCAGTTCGCATTTTCAAGAACAATTTCAAAACAAACCATTAACTGATTCTTTCGAACTCAATCGTGATATTCAAGCTTTGTCTGGCGCAACAATTTCTTCCCGAGCGGTTATTCAAGCTTGCCAAGGTGTTTTGTCGCAGTTGGGAAAGGAGGCCGATTAATGAAACAGTTTTGGTTTTATTTTAAAAACGGGATAATCGGGGAAAATCCAGTATTACGTCTCATGATAGGTCTCTGTTCGGTCTTAGCTGTTTCAGTTAAAGTCGAAAACTGCCTTGCCATGGGAGCTGCGGTGATTTTTGTATTAACTTGTTCCAGTATAGTCATTTCTATTTTACGAAAAGTAATTCCTGACCAAGTTAGAATTCCAATTTTTATTGTGGTTATTTCAACTTTTACCACCATTGTCGATTTGGTTATGAAAGCCTATCTACCACCTTTATCCAAAGCCATGGGGGTTTTTATCCCCTTAATTGTAGTCAATTGTATAATTATGGCACGTGCTGAAGCTTTTGCCTCCAGAAAGCCGCTCCTCCCTTCGATAGCCGATGCTTTGGGAATGGGGATCGGATATACATTGGTTATTACTGCAATCGGGGTGGTTCGTGAGTTATTTGGATATGGTTCAATCCTCTCCGTTCCTCTATTGCCCGAAACTTATCAAAATATGATGTTTATGATTCTTCCGCCGGGAGCCTTCCTCTTGATAGGAATTTACATTGGGGTACTCAATCACTTATCAAGGAGGGTGAATAAATGAGCGTAACCTTTGTTGATCTATTTAAAATTATTATCAGCGCTGCTTTTATCGAAAATATCCTTTTGGCCAGATATATTGGATTGTGTCCCTATATTGGTATGTCGACGAATATCTCCAATTCACTTGGTATGGGGATGGCGGTTGCTTTTGTTATGGTTCTCTCATCCATCGTAACCTGGAGCCTTTGGAATTATATTTTTATTCCTCTCAAGCTCGAATATTTACGAATCATGGTGTTTATTTTGGTTATAGCTGTATTGGTACAGTTGGTTGAAATTTTGCTGAAAAAAAACCTTCCCAATCTATATCGGGCCATGGGGATTTATCTTCCTTTAATAACCACCAATTGTGCGATATTAGCGGTTACTTTTTTTGGAGTTGATTATAATTATAATCTTCTGCAGGTGGTCATTTATAGTATCAGTGTTGCTCTTGGATTTACTGTTGCTACCGTTTTGTTAGCTGGTATTCGGGAAAAATTACGGTATGCAAAAGTACCGAGTTTTTATCGTGGATATCCAATGGCGTTTATTGTTACCGCTCTCCTTGC
>MWBQ01000158.1 GCA_002069605.1 Candidatus Atribacteria bacterium ADurb.Bin276 | reverse complement strand
TACTCTTTCATTCGGAACAAGCCTACTCTTCGCTGCCGAACCCGATTTTAGCAAAGTCCCGACTGCACCAAAACCAGAGAAATTAACCGTAGTTTTATTTGAACCCGTCGAACAAAAAGCTGCCATTGAGGTCAGCAAGCTTTTTGAGGAGAAATTCGGAATAAAAGTTGAAATCAATGCGATACCCTGGTCGAATCTTCATGAAAAAATCATTGCCGATCTCACTGCCAAGACAGGAACCTATGACATCATCTTTATCCCGGGCTTATGGTCACTCGAGTTTATTTATGCTGACTACATTGAACCACTTAACCAATTTTGGGATAACCCCAACTTACCGAGGTTTGATATTGAAGATTATCCTGCCAGTGTTGTGAATTTGGTTTCCCAGGATGGAAATATTTACTGGATCCCTCATCATGGAACCACCCAAATCCTTTTCTATCGGAAAGACCTTTTTGAAGCCGAAGGATTGAAACCACCGGAAACTTATGATGAGTTGTTTGAAATCGCCGCAAAGTTTACCAATAATCCCAAATATCCTGATGTCTGGGGTTTTGCAACTACTCCTGCGCAGGGTGAATTCGCTTCCAGTACCTGGAGTACTTGGCTCTGGTCATGGGGTGGAGACTACTTCGATGAAAATTGGAATCCAATTTTTAATAACGAAATTGGTGTGGCGTCGTTAGAAGCCTATGCCGAAGCAGTCAAGAAATTTTCACCTCCCGACTCACTCAACTGGGGTAATGACGATAGTGGTGCTGCCTTCCAACAAGGCAGATTAGCTATGCTTCAAATGTGGCCGTATTTAGGAGCAGCCATGGAAGATCCCAGCCAATCGAAAGTGGTGGGGAAAGTTGGATATGCCCCACTTCCGAAAAAGGAACTTCTTTTCCCAAGGTTAGGATCATGGGGTGGGACAATATCTAAATTCTCCAAGAACAAAGAATGGGCTTATATGTGGTTAGCTTTTTATAATAGCAAAGAAAATACTAATAATATTTTAGTACCCTCTGGAGTTGCTGTTGACCGATTATCAACGGTTGAAGAATTAAAAGACAAAATACTCTGGCAAGAAGCTGTCAACTTAAGCTTTGAACACACCAAGGAAAGGCCGGGTATCCCTGAAATTACTCCAATCATCGATGTCTGGGGCCTAGCAGTTTCGAAAGTGGTTACCGGACAAGCCGATGCTAAATCGGCTCTGGATGAGGCTGCGGTAAAAGTTCGTAAAATCTTAGAAGATGCTGGGTACTACGATTAAAAACAATAATTGCGAGATGGAGGACTCCCTGTCTCCATCTCGCTTCTTAATGTCCTAAAACCTTACTCATTTAAACCTTATTAATGCAGAAAGGGCGAATCAAGCGATGCGGTTTAAAGCACATAATCCAGCTCCTTCCCAGCTAAAAAGAAGTAGTTTCCAATATAGCGAAAAATCTACTCCTTTTTATATGCTCGCACCGGTTTTAGCAAGCTTGGCGGTTTTGGTTTATTTTCCTTTGTGTAATACAATTGGTCTTTCTTTCCTTCGATATTTCTGGAACAAACCCCAGCAACCGATACGTTGGGTTGGCCTAAAAAACTACATCGATGTTTTTACCGACTCCTTATTCTGGCAATCGCTGAACAATACGATTATTTTCATGGTGGTTTCAACCTGTCTAACCCTATTAATTGGTTTGGGAATCGCTCTCCTGATCAGCCGGGATTTCCCTGGGAAAAACATTTTTATCTCCCTCATTCTCCTTCCGATGATGATTTCTCCGGTCGCCGCTGCTCTCTCCTGGAAGTTCTTATATAATGGAGAATGGGGAGCGGTCAATTACTTTGTTGGCCTACTCGGCATACCCAAGCAAGCTTGGTTAGCTGATCCCAAATTAGCCCTTCCGGCTATCATCGTAACCGATATCTGGTTAAACGCACCTTTCGTTTTTTTAGTGATTTATACCAGCTTGCAGGCTCTGCCTCAAGAACCAATCGAAGCGGCTCGAATCGATGGAGGAACGGGCTGGCAAATACTTTCCAAAGTTATTCTTCCGTTACTAGCACCAAATTTTCTGCTCATTCTGGTTATCCGCCTTATGGATACCTTTCGGGTATTCGATTTCATCTATGTTATGACCAGCGGAGGACCAGGAGGCAAGACAGAAACCATTGGCTTTTTGAGTTACGAGAGAACTTTTCGTCATTTCAACATGGGTCAGGGCTCAGTCATTGCTATTTTTCTTCTCATTGCCGTCCTTTCCCTTTCGTGGTATTTCATCAAAACCCTTCGGCTCCAGTTGCAAGAACAGGCTAAATAAAAGGGAAATGTGTATTGGGAATTAAACTCATAGATTGAAAGGTAGCTTTGATTATGAGAAAACCGGTAACCTATAAAAAAATTCTCTTCTGGATCCTTTTTTATTTTGTCCTCATTTGCGTTATCCTCTTTTTCATCTTTCCGATCTTTTGGATCGCTACCACCTCTCTTAAGCAAAGAGTTGATGTCTATACTGAAAAACCGGTCCTTATCTTTCGAGCAACCTGGGAAAATTATCAGCGTGTTTTTGAACTCCAAGACTTTAGCCGTTATTTGCTGAATAGTCTTATTGTCGCCGGTAGTGTTACTCTTATAATAATGTATTTTGGAGCTCTGGCTGCTTATGCTCTCACCCGCTGGCGGTTTGCCGGCTATAATTGGATATCGTTAGCAATCATCTCAGCTCGGATGTTTCCGCCTATTGCTCTCCTACCTTCATTCTTTTTATTCGCCTCCCGTTTGGGTTTGGTCGACACTCGTCAGGTTTTGGTATTTGCCCACGCCACCTATGGATTACCCTTTATTGTTTTTATGCTGGCCGGCTTTTTCCGCCAAATTCCTAGAGATTTAGATGACGCCGCTTTAATTGATGGTTGCAGCCGCTGGCAGCTCTTTAACCGAATTATGCTTCCCAGCGTAGCACCCGGTCTGGCAGCAGCTGCGATTCTCTCTTTTGTATGGTCCTGGAATGAATTTCTTTTCGCCTTAGTTCTCACCCGAGCTTCCACCAAAACCTTACCGGTGGTGATTTCAGAATTCATTGGATTTGTTCAAGTCGACTGGCAAGGTTTAACTGCAATGGCTACCATTTTAATGATTCCATCTATTATCATCACTTTTGCCACACAAAGATACCTGGTTCGAGGATTAACCGCCGGAGCGGTAAAATATTAATCATGGAGGAAAAGGGAAATGAAACAAGAACTGTGGGAAACCGTCAAAAAATATTATCTCCACTGGTGGAACAACGATTTCATTGGACGAATCCCCTTTTGGGTATCAGCCCCCAAGGACGATCCTCGATCACAAAAAGCTCTCTTTGGAAAACATTTATGGATCCTTGAAAAAGAAAAATTTGATACCGAGAAGATCATTAAAAATGCCAGGGAGATACTCCGAGCTACTTTTTACGGAGGTTTAGCCTTCCCCTGTTATTTCCCCAACTTTGGAACCGATGTTTTTTCCGCCTATTTGGGAGCAGAAATGGAATTTTCCGATCTTTTTCCACCGGTTGCCACAGGACCTTCCTTTATTAAAGAGGATGTTATTTCAGTTTCCTGGGCAAAATGGGGTAACCCGGTTTTAACCGATTATTCTAACCTCTCCCGATTACAGATCAATGAAGACAATCCTTATTGGCAAAAAACCCGTGAATTTATCCGCTATGCTGGCCAGCTTTCTCAAGGAGAATTTTTCATAGGAGCAACCGATATTCACCCCAGCATGGATTCTCTGGCAGTTCTCCGCGGCAGCCCCCAGAATCTATGTCTTGATTTGGTGGAAAATTCCCAAGGAGTCAAAAAAGCCATGGAATTGCTTTGGAAAGTTTGGGTTCGGGTTTATGAGGATACTTATTACAACCTGATTAAAAACCAACAAGAAGGAACGACTGCTTGGATAAATCTCTGGGCACCAGGGAAGTTTTATCCGGTGGAAAATGACCTCTCTCTGATGATTTCGACCGATATGTATCGGGAGTTCTTCCTGGAAGAATTGGTCAAAGAAATCAATTATTTAGACTACTCCATCTATCATTTAGATGGGAAAGACGCTCTTCACCATCTGGATATGATTTTAGACATCCCCAAACTAAATGCTATTCAATGGGTCGCTGGTGCCAGCGAAAGTGTTGCAGGAGTAGCCAAGTGGATTCCTCTCTATAAAAAAATTCAAGCCAATGGAAAAGCCATCATCGTCTATTGTAATCCCGATGAGGTAACCCTGGTTATCGACTCGTTAAAACCCGAAGGCCTGCTTATTTCGGTTAATTGCGAAACTGAAAAAGAAGCCCGCGAACTCCTCAATAATTATGGTTGGGAAGGGTTTTACTGGTGGGAGTAAATAGTATTGCGTGCCTCTCTTACAATTTTAAAATCTTTGGTAGGAGCTTGATTTATCAGGCCCGAAGCTTTTCAGAATAGACCCTCGTGCTACTTTCGTGGTACCAGA
>MWBQ01000157.1 GCA_002069605.1 Candidatus Atribacteria bacterium ADurb.Bin276 | reverse complement strand
AACCGGATGAGATTGCCACGTCGTCCAACCAAAAAAGGTTGGTCTCCTCGCAATGACGGATTTGGTTGATGAGATCCTTGCAGCTTCAGAAATCGAGAGCTCAGGATGACGGTTTTGTTGTTAGATAAGAGCCTTAGAGATTCAAAAGTGAAATCTCAAAAATACGATTGTGGCTTTAGATAAACTACCCGAACTATCAAGACCATGAGGGTTCATATCAGCAGAATTTTGATTGGTTTTTGGTCAGACATAACCTTATCGATAGGAGAACAACGAACTTAAATATGTTAAAATAAATGAAATATATATTCGGAGGGTTGGATAAGTGCTTATCGAATATATTGAAGAAGCCCTTAATCGTGCTCACTATGAAATTATCGAAGATGAAGAACCATTTTACGGTGAAGTTAAAGAACTGCCCGGGGTATGGGCTTCGGGGACTACCTTAGAGGAGTGCCGCAAAAATCTCAAAGATTCTATCGAGGGATGGATTCTCTTGAGTATTAAGAAGGAACTACCTATACCTAAACTTGGAAATAAAAGCATAGATATTGAGGTCGAATCCAATATTCATTCATGAAGTTAAAGGCTATATCTTTTTTAGAGTTAGTTCAAAACTTAAAAAGGTTTGATTTTAAGGGGCCTTATTCAGGGGGGAAAGCATCTTTTTATGATAAAGGGTGACCTTCGTTTGACTCTTCCAAATCCTCACAGAAAAGAAATAAGTCCGGATCTTCTCTTGCGGATTCTCTAACAAGCCAATATATCAAGAGAGAATTGGATAAAAATGTTTTATTCGAAATATCCTTGATTGATATCTCTCTCATCATCGATAATAATCTTTTTTATAAAAGTCAATCACAAAAATCTTGGGTTTAGATCTTGATTCTTGAATTTTTTAATAGCTGTGGAATTGAGGAATTGGTGATCTGGAAAAGATAAAAAGATGAGATCCTCACGGTTTCGGAATACGAAGCCTCAGGATGACAGCTTTTTTAAATTTTTGTAGGGACTTGATTTATCATGCCCGCTAATGGACTTAAAATGTGAAAAAAATAATAAAGATGAACCGGATGAGATTGCCACGTCGTCCAACCAAAAAAGGTTGGTCTCCTCGCAATGACGGATTTGGTTGATGAGATTCTCGCGAACAAAAGGACGAGGGCGAGGGGGTGAGGGGGTGAAAAATAATAAGGGGAAGCGACGCTTTAGGATGACATAAGCAACGTTAGATGAAACCTTTATGCCCTCAAAAAAACAAGGGCATAGGAAGACTTCAAGTGCAACATTTAGGAAATAAATTGCTTATTGGTAATTCTGACAGAAGCCGATGAATTCTTCCCAAAGAAGAGGAAGGTCGTCTCCCTGGGCTTGAACGGTTAATTCATCGATTCTTGCAACACCAGCGAGTTTCTCCATTTTTTCGGCTTTCTCGGGAAGGAAAAAATCTACTTCGATATGATAGGGTGGTTCAAGAACATAAGGTTTGAATTCTGTGATTTTTTCCAATGATTCTTTCGCAGTTTTCCTGATCTCATTATGAGTCACTTCAATAGGAAGACATAAGGCACTGTGCTCGTTGACAGCCCATTTGACCGTAACGGTGGGAATGTCACCCAGAAGGCTTTCGGTCTCTTCCGTCCCTTTCGAATCACCAGCAACAAAAATTAACGGTACTCCATAAAAACCAGCAATTGCTGCCTCCATGCCAATTTCTCCCATCAGAATTCCATTGAGGTAAAGACTCTTGATAGAATGGTCATAAGTGTGAGTCAATAAACCTCCCGGAGTTTGTGCCATAGCATGAAATCCGACCATCATAAAACCATCGGCCTTTTGATATACTTCTTTTAAAAGAGGATAAATCTTCCGCGGTTTTCCCATAAAAACCCAGGTTTGAGGATGTATTTTGCTCAGATTGAGATTTAAACCATAGTAGTGCATATCAAAGATGGTTATCTCGGTAGCTCCTCCATCTAACGCTCCTTCAATGACGGCATTGACGTCGGATAACAGATATTCTCTCGCTTCCTGGTAAAGGGGAGCTCCAGGTTTAGCCTGCTGCTCGTTATCTACTACTCCAGAAACGCCCTCCAGATCAGCTAATAGGATTATTTTCAAATGATTTTCCCTCCCTTTTTCATGGTTTATCGATTTTTATATCTAAAAAATTTTTAAATATTTTTTTGGTTAATAAGATTCAACATGAACTTATCTCGCTAAAGACCAAGGAGAAAATTTTATTAAAAATGTTAATTGTGCTTCCATCCTTGAAGGGAGAGGGTAAATCTCTATTTACCCATCACCATATTTTCACTTGTTACTTATAATCTAGAACTGTTTTTTTAGAACGAAGTTGTTTATGAATCCATTCGGAGTATTCTGCAACTGCTTTCTCCATCCGATATTGAGGTGTATAACCCAGCTCTTTCATGGCCAAAGATATATCGAGAGTTTCACCGCGAGGGAAGAGTTTGCCTTCACCAAGCGTTACTTTTCGAGGTTGATCACTGTATTTCTGAGCTAACCGGGCTAATTCCGGAAAGCTGGTTACTTCATCAGTGGCTATATTGAAAACTCGATGTTCGGGATGTTCTGTCTCATAAGCCAACACTGCTCCCAGGGCGGTATCTTTCACGTAGGTAAAACCAAGACTTTGGTCTCGACCCTTTTCCAACTGAAGATTATCCAATCCTTCCATTGAGCCCAAAAGATTTCTGAATAACGGATTCATTTCCGAAGGGAGAAGCCCTGGTCCAAAGAAAAAATAAGGACGAATCACTCGAACATCAATTTGGTAGTGGTTTCCATATTGAAGAGATATATATTCTGAGCCAACTTTTCCAGCTCCGTAGAGATCGGAGGGATTAACCGGATGAGTGAGTTCTGATGGTGAATCTTTGACCTCTCCATAAACCGCCCCAGAACTAACATAAAGAAATTTTGGGACCTGGTAGAGGCGAGCAAATTCCAGCAGGTTGAGTGTTCCTACCACATTCAAATAGGTGCTGCGATAAGGATTGTTCCAGTATCGGGGAGAAGCCATCTCTGCCGGAGTATGGATGATACCTTCAATTTCATTTTCTTTAGAATGAAATATTGGTAAAATTTGGGACCATTCCAGTACATCGCCCTGAATAAAGTTAATTTGGTCTTTAAATTCTTCCAGGTAGTCAAAGGTACGTGGTTTAAGATCGACTGAAATAATTCTTTTCCCCTTTTGAGCTAAATAATAGACGATCCAGGAGCTTAAAAGCCCGTTTCCTCCAGTAACAAGAACCGACATAAGAGGTGCCACCCCCTCAAATTATTTAATCAAAAAAGATATTATTAGTTGAAATGTCGATGGTAATGTAAGTCATTTCACTCTCATCAACACATTTTCTCATAAAAAGAGAAAGAACTTTTAAAATCATTTTGCCATAGACTGGAGAACTATTCAAGGAAAGACGGTTTGGTTATTTTTCCGCGTGTGGATCTCATCTCACACCTTTTTTAAAATCTTTGCTAGGAGCTTGACTTATCATGCCAATTCTAAATCCGTCATTGCGAGGAGTTCAACCGTTCTTTGGTTGGACGACGTGGTAATCTCTCATTCACCCACTCTGTCATTCTGAAGAGCGTCTTGTACGACGTGAGAATCTCATCCTTTCCGATTCCACAATTCCACAGTGTTTAAAGATGAGATCCTCACGCCCTCAATAACGAGGGCTCAGGATGACGGGTGTGGTGTTGGATGAGATTACCACGACCTCAAAAGGCGAGGTCTCGCAATGACGGATTGGGTTGATGAGATCCTCACGCCCTCGAAAAACGAGGGCTCAGGATGATGAATAAAGGGCACACCCCCCTAACTCTTCAAAGAGGGAATTCATTTGATAGTATTTTCAGGATAGAAACCTTAAACAAAGAAAGTTTTTAAAAGTAAATAGGAAGGGTTTCCGGTTTTCGAAATCAGAAGAAGAGGATACAATGTACTAAGAAAGAGTAAAGTTGTAATATTCGAAGGCAAGAATTTAAGCCTTAAATTTGGGTCATTATGAAAGTTATCTTTAAAAAGGATAGAGTATTATAGGTTACTATCGGTTTTGCTGAAAAGAATTGCTGATCTGAGCTTGAAACTAACATATTTAAGAAAATGATATCAATTTCAAAAGGTTAACTGTCCAAATGAAGGAGGAAAAAATATGAACAAAATTCTTAGCTCTCGTGAGAGAGTTCTTACTGCACTGGACCATAAAGAACCCGATCGGGTCCCATTGGACCTGGGAGGATACCAATCAGGTATTACCACCATTGCTTACGAGAAGCTCAAAATCCAAATGGGAATCAATCGACCCACTAAGATCTCAGAACGCAATCAACAACTGGCGGTGATCGGTGAAGAAGTTTTAAAAGAGTTTGGTATCGACACCCGCTATGTTTTTATGAAACCATCCGCCTCCTGGGACCCTAAAGAAGGCAGTGATGAAAAGTCAACCTGGTATTTTGATGAATGGGGTGCTCAATGGAAAAAACCCCATACCAGCTTTTATTATGACCCGGTCGGAGCTCCTCTCAAAGAAGCAACGATTGAAGACCTCGGTCATTACCACTGGCCGGATCCCAATGAAAAAAGCCGTTTTGAAAATGTCGAAAAAGAAGCCCAAGCGATTTATGATGCAGGCTATGCTCTTGGCACCACGGTATCGGGGGTTTTCGAACAAGCCTGGTATCTGGTCGGTTTAGAACGAATCATGATCGAAATCATCGAGAATCCCTCCTTTGTTGAAGCCTTACTGGATCAAGTTCTGGTCATCCTTTCCCAACAATACAGCAATTTCCTGGAGAAGGTCGGTCAATATCTCACTCTCATTGAAATTTGGGAAGACATCAGTTCCCAGCAAGGACCATTGACCTCACCCAATATCTACCGAAAAATCATCAAGCCCCGGACTCGGGATTTGATTCAGGTCATCAAGTCAAAAACCAAGGCCAAAGTCGCCCTTCATAGCTGTGGGAGCACCAGTTGGGCAATTGAAGATTTCATTGAAATTGGCATTCAAGTCTTAAATCCGGTTCAGGTGAGTGCTGCTCACATGAACACCAAGGAATTGAAGAAAAAATATCGGGATTCAATTAGTTTCTGGGGTGGAATTGATACTCAACGGGTTCTCCCCCGTGGGACCACCCAGGAAGTCGAGGATGAAGTGAAACGACGAATTGATGACCTGGGGGAGAGAGGAGGATACCTTTTGGCACCAGTTCACAATATCCAGCCCGATGTTCCTCCTGAGAATATCATTGCCATGTATCAGACTGGATTGGAGTATGGAAGATATCATAACTAATTGGAATTCTTCTTTTAGTGCAATTTTTCAACCGATTGAAAGGCAAACCTGATTCAATAACCAGTCCTTCATACGAGATTTCAATGATTTTGGTGTCCATAGTCATTTTACCGGTTTCATTAGTCTACGCCCTTATCTTTGGATTATTGATAGTATCAATTATCAATCTAAGAATAAATAAAGAAATACCTATGGTAAAATAATTGAACGATAAAAAAAAGAATTCATAAAAGGAAAACAATATGGATAAGCGTTGGAAAGAACTAGGAAAGTTGTTGGTCAATTATTCAACCAGCGTTCAGCCGAAAGAACGGGTTATGATTGCTATGACGGAAGTTGAAACCTGTCCCTTGGTTCAAGCCGTTTATGAAGCATGTGTTCAAGCAGGCGCCCACCCACAGGTACAATTTCTATCGGAAAAATTAAATCGTTCTTTACTCAAATATGGTTCTGATCAACAAATCGAATGGATTCCCGAGATTGAAGCCTATGGAATGGAGTGGGCAGATGTATACATTGGATTGCGCGGCGCTCATAATTTGAAGGTATTTTGGGATATACCATCACCTAAGCTTGCCCAGTTACGCCGTTCGATGGGAAAAATATCGACCCTGCGCTGGGAAAAAACTCGCTGGTGTTTAGTGCGGGTACCGAATGCTTCTCTGGCTCAGGAAGCTGAAATGGATGAGGAAACTATTACCGATATGTTTTTTAGTGCTTGTCTATTAGATTGGTCGGAAATAAGTGAGAAATGGAACCGCTGGGCAACACTTTTATCCCAGGGAAGTGAGATTCGAATACTTGGTTACAAAACTGACCTGCATTTTTCGGTGAAAGGTCGGAGTTGGCAAGTAGCAAACGGCAAAATAAATATGCCAGATGGTGAAATCATGACTTCACCCGACGACTCAACGGTTGAAGGAGAGATCTACTTTGAATTCCCGGGGGTGTTGGGCGGACGCCTCATGTACGACGTTCACTTACAATGGCAAAAAGGAGAGCTGGTCAAAGCGACTTCATCAACTCATCAAGATTTTCTCCAATCGACCATCCAAAGTGACCCAGGCGCCAGCCGGATCGGAGAATTCGCTTTTGGAACCAACCCCGAAGTCAAGTACTTCTGCAAGGATATTCTCCTTGATGAAAAAATCGGTGGGACAATTCATATTGCTCTTGGTCGTGCTTACCCCGAAACCGGAGGAACTAATAAATCGGCCATTCATTGGGATATCGTGAAGGATATGCGAAAAGAGGGAGAAGTCTATCTGGATGGGAACTTAATTTTCCAAAAGGGAAAAATGTTGATCTAAGGAGAATTTTATGGCCAAAGGGTATTTGCTGGGAGTTGATATCGGCACTTATTCGTCCAAAGGGGTTTTGGTTCAAGAGGATGGGAAAATAATTGCTCAAAAGGTTGTTCCTCATGGAATGGACATGCCTAAGCCCGGTTATTTCGAGCATGATGCCGATCGGGTGTGGTGGCACGATTTCGTTGAAATCGTTAAAAATCTTCTTAGCATATCGGGGGTTGATCCAAAACAAATTTTGGGAATAGGGACTAGTGCCATCGGTTCCTGTGTTCTTCCTATTGACGAAGCAGGCCAACCGCTGAGACCGGCGATTCTCTATGGAATCGATACTCGAACTACTCAGGAAATAGAATATTTGGAAAAAACCTTGGGGAGAGAGGAAATCTTTCAACATAGTGGAATGCATCTAAGTTCTCAGGCTTCCGGTCCTAAAATTATGTGGATTAAAAACCATGAACCGGAGGTTTTTCAGAAAACCAGATGGTTTCTCACCAGTCAGGCTTACCTCGTTTACCGACTGACCGGTGAAGCCACAATTGATATTTATACTGCGAACGGTTATGCCCCATTGTTCGATGTCCATAATTTAGGTTGGCGGGAGGAAATTGCTTCTTACATCACACCTATTGACCGACTTCCCAAGGCTTTCTGGAGCTGCGAAATAGCCGGCCGAGTCACCGAGCAGGCAGCTCGAGAAACCGGCTTAGCTTCCGGTACTCCGGTCATCGTTGGAACAACCGACGCTGCCGCTGAAGCCATCAGCACTGGAGTAAGAGAATTCAATGATATGATGCTTATGTTTGGAAGTAGTATTTTCTTTATTGTTAAAACAGCCGATTTGGTGAATACCAGTCATTTTTGGAGCGCTCCTTTTCTAGAAAAAGATGCTTATACTTTTTTAGGAGGAACTTCAACCGCTGGAAGTATTACCACCTGGTTTCGGAACCAATTTGCCGAATTAGAACTGGAAAAAGAAAAAAACGAAGGCAGTAACGCCTACGACCGATTAGCAAAATTAGCAGCCCAGTCTCCACCTGGCGCTAAGGGGCTTATTATTCTTCCCTATTTTGAAGGTGAACGAACACCTTTGAATGATCCGAGAGCAAAGGGAATGTTTTTTGGTATCAGCCTCAGACACACCAAGGCTGATATCTACCGAGCTATATTGGAAGGGGTGGGATATGGTATTCGACATAATCTGGAAGTCATGGAAGAGGAAGGAGTAAAACCCAGACGTATTTTGGCCACCGGTGGTGGGACTAAAAATGACTTATGGATGCAGATTGTTTCAGATATAACCCGAGTTAATTTGTCTATCCCTAAAGAACAAATCGGTGCCAGTTATGGAGATGCCTTTATGGCAGGGGTGGGTATCGGATTATTTAATAATCTGACTGAAATTGACCATTGGGTTCAAATCGGAAAAATTGTTCAACCTGATTTAGAAGCAAGTAGAAAATATGATTTTAACTATCGTCTCTCCCGTTCTCTTTATGAAAATAC
>MWBQ01000156.1 GCA_002069605.1 Candidatus Atribacteria bacterium ADurb.Bin276 | reverse complement strand
TTTTGTTTTTTTATTCGAATGTGCATTAGGTCAGTGGATGGGGATGCAAAGTTCGCTTTGTGTTTTTGCTGAAACGTGTGGGCAAGCTTTGGCTTTGGAAGCAGATGGAAGCATTTATTCTTGCGATCATTTTGTTTATCCGGAATACCGTTTAGGCCATATTAATGAGGGTTTGAGCAGTTTGGTGTACTCTATCGCTCAAAGTAATTTCGGATTATCCAAACAAAAATCCCTCCCTCAGTTGTGTCGGAAATGTCCTTACCTTTTTGCTTGTCGGGGTGAATGCCCTAAAAACCGTTTTCTCAAAACCCCTGATGGTGAAATCGGGTTGAATTATCTATGCAGCGGACTGAGGAAATACTTTTCTCATATCGATCCGTATATGCAAGATATGGCAAAAGAACTGATGAAAACTCTTCCGGGATATAAGCTAAGATAATAGGAGTTGCTATTCAATTGGGTTGTTTCATGACATCCATTCTGTCAATCCATTTGAAGGTTTGATAAATCAGGCTTCGACAAAAGACTTATAAAACATAAGGATGATAAATTTTTTGATCCATTTCTCCTTACCAGGGCCTTTTCTTATCCAACCAGCCATTTTCCTTCCAATAATTCTTATCAACCTCATTCCAATTGTTTGATTTTTGCATCGATCTCATTATGATAAATAAAAATCTTTGTCCTAATCCAGGACGAACTTTCCCAATATTTGCCTCTACTTTTCGAGAGAGCTTGGTAGTTACCCTGTCTATTGACCCTTTCATTTTGTCAGATACTGTCTGCCAGGTAGAACCTTTAATATTTTTATTCAATCGATAAACTTTAGGCACTCCCATCCAAAACAGCTGTTTTGCTATAGATTTGGCCACTTTCTTCGATCCTCCTCCGGCAGCTGTTGAAATAACAATACCAATCTTCTGAAACATCACCGGCTTAGGGCGATGAGAAAACCACATATAACCCAGATGATCGAAAAAAGTTTTCAATTGACCAGTCATTTCAAGACAATAGGTTGGAGAATTGATCACGATGAGGTCAGATACTTCCATAGAAGCAACAATGTTTTGTACTTTTTCTGCCTGAGGACAGGCATATTCACTTTTCATAATGCATTGGTAACAACCAACACAAAAGCTCGGCGTATCATTGGGCATAAAATATTCATAGATTTCTTTATTGGTATTCGAAATTTTATCAAGTATATGTTGTGTAATATGATAACTGCTTCCCCGATGTGACTGCCCATAGATGACGGTAATTTTCACTTTTTTGTCCACCTCGGTATTTGTAAGGAGAATCTTTCCGGTATCGTCGTCTACCAGAATTCAAATCGATATTTTATGAATTTCAACTATACTATTCTTTCTTGAAAATGAAGTCGCGAATGATACATATTGAACAATAATTGTCTCTTTTATTTTCATTTTCTCCTCATTAGAGAGCATCCTTTTAATATTTTCTTTAGGTTTTTCTATTATAATACTTCTAATTTTTTAATGTCTTTTCAACTCAACAAAACCTCAATTCTATAGCTTTATTTAAAACATAATCCTTTCGTTCTCTCTCCGAAATCGGTGTATTCCTCACTCTTTGACCGAACCGCTCGTTAATCCTTTAATAAAATATTTCTGCAAAAAACCAAAAACGATCATCGGTGGCAAGGCAGCGACCACCGATCCAGCAAAGAGAGGACCCCATCGAGTTTGATACTGACCAATAAACAGGGAAAGAAAAACTGGAACGGTTTGCTTATCGGTGGAAGTCAGGTAAGAAAGCGAGAACATGAGCTCGCTCCAAGAAAAAATAAAAGCGTAAATGCCCACCGATGCTATACCGGGAATAACCAAGGGAAGACTGATTTTATAGAAAGCCTGAAATCGACTGCAACCATCGATCAGTGCTGACTCCTCGAGAGATTGAGGGATATCGGCAAAAAAGTTTCTGGTCATCCAAACCGCAATGGGAGTGGTAAAGGGAAGGTAAACAATCATGGTTCCTAAATAACTATTGATGAGACCAGTATATTTTAATAATAAGAAAAAAGGGACGACGAAAACGATTTGAGGAAACATTTGACACACTAAAATGGAAAGCAAAACCGGCTTTCTCAAGAAAAAATTAAATTTTGCGGTTGCGTAGGAAGGAAGGATGGATATCAGGACAGTTAGCACCGCGGTTCCTGCTCCTAACACCAGACTATTGAGAAAATATTTTGAGAATTCTAAGTTGACAAAAACATAACGAAAGTGTTCAAAAGTGATATTTTTGGGAAGGTATAAAATTGGATAGGCATAAATGTCGGGGTAGGATTTAAATGCAGTGATGATGAGCCAGATAAAGGGAAAAACAATTATTGCCGATATAATGAGCAAGGCAATATAAACGATGGATTTTAACCAGTTTTTCCTTTTCATTCAATTTATCCCTCTTTCCGGATAAGACTCAAGGTATAAATAATTGCGATAATGAAGACAATAATAAAATTAATATTGGAAACCGCAGTCGAATGTGAAAAATCAAGAAACCGAAAAGCCATACGATAGGCATGGGTTACAAACGTATCAGTGGCATTGGCCGGACCACCACCGGTCATGACGAAGATAAGTGGAAAATAATTAATGGTCCAAATGATGGTGAGCATAACCGTTGTCAGGATAAATGGTCGAATGACCGGAATGGTAATTTTACTAAATCGTTGCCATAGGTTCGCTCCATCCATTGCTGCTGCTTCGTATAGATCTCGAGGAACAGTTTGCAGCGCTGCGAGATAAAACATGGCCGAAATGGCAAAGCCTTTCCAGAGGTTGGCAATGATTACTGCTGCTTTGGCTAAGGTTGGTACCGCTAACCAGGGAAGATAGTCTTTGATAATACCCAGCTTTACTAAAATGTCATTCAACACTCCATACATATCGTTATACATCCATTTCCAGGCCACAGCAGCAACAATATCTGGAGTGGCCCAGGGAATAACCAGAATAATAGTTCGAAAGACCATTTTCCCCTTAACGTCCTGACTCAATAGGAGAGCAATCCCTAAACCTACCACCAAATCAAGGATTACACAACTTATCGTCCAAATAATAGTATTTAGTGTAACAACTGAAAAAAGTGGATCAGAAAGGACTTCTCGATAATTGCTGAAAGACCACCCATCTTCAACCTGAAAACTAACCACAACATTTTGGACCACTGGATAAACAACCAAAATTAACATAAAAACCACATAGGGAATAATAGAACGGTAAGCAAAAGAATTTTTTATCAAATCAGATCGAAAACCGGTTTTGTCCTTCAGAATGTGCTTATTACCGATAATTGAACTCATATAAATTGCAATTCCTTTCCGGCTTTGATGAAAGTCTGGGCAGAGGTAGAGATTTCTTACCTATACCCCTGCCCCTTTCCTAATTCAATATTATTATTGAGTTAAAATTTTATTCACTTCTTCTTCAGCCTTTTTAAGGGCATCTTCAGCAGTGGATTTACCAGTTAAAACATCTTGAATCATTGTCTGGATTTGATCGGAAATCTGAGGATATTGGGGTATTGGTGGCCGTACTTTCGCATGGGGGAAAGTTTCAAATATAATCTGCCATTTTGGATCTGCTTGAAAAGTTGGTGCATCTTTACACACATCTTGCCTGGTAGGCATTGGTCCGCTATGTTTTCCAATCCACATCATCCATACATCGTAACTGGTTATAAAATCAACAAATTTCCAGGCAGCCTCTTTTTGGGTCGAGGTCTTGGCAATAACCGATGCCCAACCGCCCAATACACTAGCCGGAGTTGTTTTGTAAGGATGGGTGGCAACCGTATAATTTCCCTTTATTTCCGGATTAGCCATCTCTATAAGCGGAAATGACCAAGGTCCACCAATCGCCATTGCTACCCTATTTTGTGCCATCATAGTACGGTAATCATCTTCAGTGTAGGATAGTGTACCCGGAGGAGATACTTTGTGCTTGGTAAAAAGTTCGGTATAGGATTGAAGGGCTTCGAGCCCTTCTGGAGTGTTAAATGCTGCTTTACTGTAATCTTCGGTAAGGAATTCCCCATCAGCTCCAAATAGAAAAATCATGTAAGCCAGTGTCGCAATTTCGCTCTTTGCTCCTGTTACACCATAACCATAGATTCTTTTTGATTCATCGGTTAATTTGAGAGCCGTGTCAAGCAGATCATTCCAGGTAACCGGTGGTTGGTTCGGATCAAGTCCAACGTCAGTGAACATTTTGGTATTATACAGTAACAATCGGCAATCAGTATACCAAGGTAAACCGTAGCGTTTCCCTTGATAGGTAACAGTTGGCCAGAGATTAGGCCATATCTGCTCGGCGACTTTACTATTTTCAAGCATTTCATCTATCGGTTCAAGCCATCCCTGAGCAGCAAAAGTTGGCACCCATCCACCTAAGTCAGCAAAACAGACATCAGGACCCTGACCAGCAGTGTAGGCTGCCACTAATTTATCGTAATATACTTCGAAGCCAATCAACTGATATTCAACTTCAATTCCGGTTTGTTGGGTAAAATCGGCGACAACCTCTTTCCAGGTCTCTTCTTGTTCAACTACATGTCCGCCAACCCAAACTGTTATTTTTTCACCAGCCGAGAAAACGGTTCCGGTAGCCAAAAAAACAGTGAAAAGTATCACAAAAAAATAAGCACTCCACTTTTTCATTTTTTATCCCCCTTTTGTTATTGTAATATGTAAATAAATCTAAACAATAATTAAAAATTATCAGTTAAATGCTATTACCACCTCCTTTAAGTTGATCTTTGTTCTACTTTGTTAATGGCAACATTATTTCTGCCCACGGCGTAAATTGAAAAGATTTAAAAAAATAGAGGGGCGAATTTATTGCGCCTGGTCTTTTTTTAATGTAGTGGTTTGTCATGGCATTCCGAATCTTAGGCTTCCATCCTCATCTGGTACTGCTAACATGGCATGAGGATCTCTCAATATATAGAACCAACGTTAAATGAATAGATTAAACGTTATTAATATTTTTCATAGTGATAGTTAAATCTTTTTTAAGGATGGGTAATTTCCTACTCAAAAGAGTTGTGATTTATGAGCCGTGGATATTCTATAAAATTTGGTTATTAGAGAGGTATCGTTATATTTAAAAACAGTACAAAGAATTTTTCACAAAGATATCTGTCAAATTTGGAAAAAAGATCATATTTTTTATTACAACTGGCTGTTAACTCACCCAAATTATTAAAATTGACTCAAACCAATGACCTGAATGATTTCTTATTCTAGTCGGTTTGATTAAACCTCCTAAATAGAAATATTAACTAATACTAAATTTATTTTACCACATTATAAAATAAGAATTATAACCAAGGTGATCCTTATTAATTATTACTTTAAATATTTCTTCGTTTTTCAATCGTATAATATATTAGTGAGGTTAAATATTGTAGATAAGGGCTGAAAAGCCTTGATTCGTAATCAATGAAAACAATAAATTTTAAAGATAATTCGGAATTAAAAATGTCGCTTCTTAAGCTGGCGAATAACCAGAACCATAAAACCCTGGTGATCTGGGCAACCGATTGTGCTCAACGGGTCCTCCCATATTTTGAAGATATTCATGTTAATGACAATCGACCTCGAAACGCTATCGAAGCAGGACA